>NZ_JAVRCD010000046.1:0-67191 GCF_034530895.1 Nostoc sp. DedQUE08 | reverse complement strand
GAGAAGCTTTATTTGTTTTTTCATATAACCAAACTTGACAAGCTTGATAGTAGCCTACTTCAGGCTGAATATCGTCTGAGCTGTAATAAAGTAATCCTGCTTCTCCAAGGCTACTAACATGAAACTGTTTAGTTTCTAATTGCTGTAATCCCCATCTCCTTTGAGAAGCGTCTTCAAAATCCTTGATTTCTGGAATCACCACCAAGTAGCTATGGGGTTTCCTTTCTTTTAAGTCTTCTGATGCAATATGAAGTAAGCAATAATGACAAACTACTGGTACAAATAATAATGCTAAAGCGTATTCAGGTTTCTCTTCTAGTTTTGTAGTATTCTGCGTCCGAGCATGGCGAACAATTCCCCCTAAATACAACCAACTGGTTATTTGAATGTAATCATGTCTGAGTTGTTGGGTATCTGCCTCGCATAACTTCTCTGCAAAGGTTTGATGTGCGTACCAAGTTAGGGATTTATATTGATACTCGACTTGTTTTTCTTCAAACGTTAGTTCAGTGTTAATTATCTCTCCTGCTTGATAAAACTTATTAAGTCGCAGGAAAACAGCGCATATTCCCTCATGAATATGGATTTTCTGCCTTAAATCTATTCGATCATTGTCTAATCCTACTAAATGAATTAAACCTGTATCATCTAATTGAAAAGACTCATTAATTAACCAAGATAAGGCGATGAAATCACTTCCTTCCCAGAATAATTCAATAGTATCAGCAGTCAAAAACCATGATATATGTCCTCCCCGTTGACGAGATAAAGGATATTGTTTTTCCAATCGCTTTAAAGTCATGTAAAGTCCGGTCATTCCGACGCGGTGCATTATTGTCGTATCCGCAGCATCGAGAGATAGGGAAATTTTGGGTTGGGTAGAGACTATCATCAGGTTTCCTCTTCTGACTTGCTGCGAGTCGCTGGGACAAATATTCCACACATCATCTTTCGCTTCCCACCAATTCCCTGTTCTTGCAAGGTTAAGGAATCTTCTGGGTTGAGTTCGCTGATTTGTACGCCAAATCCTCTAATTTTAAACTGTTTCCCTTCTTTATTGATGGTTAATTGTCTTTTTTGAGGTGTCCCATCTTGCCGGGTAAGAAGTTTAATTTTTCCTTGTATTCCTAAATTATCCAGTTGCCGTTGAACAGCTTCAATAAAGTTAGTCGAGTCTTGAAACCCTTTAATTACCACTAATCTGGAATAAACGCTTTCTGAAGAAATTAACGGTTTGTAGTCGGGAATATCTAGTTGATAAGAATTTTCACCTATATGAAAAGCTTGACCCGCTAAATAAGGATAAATTAAAGAAATTTGTTGATGATAAATGCGAATTTTTAGACGAGATTGAGCAGTGAGTTCAAGCAAATTGTTCCTGGTCGGTATTCCAGCAATCGGATGAATCCCAATAGACTTTAGTTCATGTAGTGGGGGACAAATACGGGATAAGGCAGCGTAGGTAAGATAACCGTTGTCAAGAGGAATCGGTGCGCCTTTAAGTTTAAAGGTTAGGTCTAGGTAATCTTTGCTGTTTATACCTGTGGCTATCATGGATAAAGATTTTTAGAAAATTTGATACTGAAGTTTAAAAGAATTACCAATATTTTAACTACAATAGTACATTGTAAATTAAGCCGAAACTTCAGGTCATCAAAGTATAATTTTTATTAAAAACTTTAGGTTATTTAACAAACAAATCATCGTCATGAACATTGACATAATCCAAATTCAACCCTATTTTGAGTATGAGCTATGGAGTCCAGAGAAATTTCCAATGCTTGAACGAAGTCGTTTACATCATTTGGAACCGATTGGTATAGGGACTCCTATGATTGAGAGTTTAACCAGTTATGTGACACGGTTAGCTCATTCTCATGGAGTTTTTGTCAATACATTACTATCAAGAATAGTTAATCCACTCTTACAGCAAACCTTTATCAAAAATTCTACTGGTAGAGGATTAAAAGCGTTTTTTAACCGTTCTCATGCCTTAAATGGATATGGAATAATGGCTACTGATTTTGTTGAGGTTCTTAATCACTTAACTTTGCATAATCAGCTAGAGCTTTTAACATTGATACCCTTTTCAAACATTTTAGTTACAAAAGGCTTATTACGTCCTCATAAAGCTTGGTGTCCAATATGTTACCAACACTGGAAAGAAAATAAACAAATTATTTATGATCCATTACTATGGTCACTCAATGATGTCAGGATTTGTTTAATACATCAACATACTCTTGTGCAAAATTGCCCTCATTGTCATAGTCAATTACTTTGGTTAAACTGGAAATCCACGTTAGGCTATTGTTCACAATGTTTTCAGTGGTTAGGAGGATATTCTAAAACTTCAGTAGTTACTCAGGAGAGATGGATAGTAGAAAATCTAGGAGAATTTCTTACCAATGCAAATCAGTTATCTTCTATACTTACTCAAGAGCTTATACCAAAATCTTTCACCCATGTAGTGCATACAGTTAGTGAAGATAATATAGCTGCTTTTGCTGCAATGCACAAAATCCCTAAAAATACTTTCTGGGGTTGGTATTCAGGTAAAACTTGTCCCTCTTTATCTGCTTTACTGCAAATTTGTTATAATCTTAAAATTTCTTTATCTCAGTTCTTGACACAAGATTTCAATCTATCAACTACCCATTGTCAAAATCTCAAGTTTGACATGAAATATTCTAGGAACATACGTTCATCTCCCAAAACATTGGACTTGGATCATATTGAAACTACCTTGACAAATATTTTATCTCAAGCAAGAGATCCATTACCAACAATTGCAGAGATAGCCAAACAATTAAAAATTAATAGACGAATTCTTTCAAGACATTTTCCTTTATTATCCCACCAAATTGTCGTTAAACGTCGCAATTATATGGGTATGTGTCACTTAGCTGCTATTGAGCAGTGTTGTCAAGAAATTATAGAAGCAATTGTCTCACTGCATCAATCAGGAGAATATCCAACCGAGTCCCGTGTGTGTGAACTGATTAGTAACCCCGGCTATTTTCGTTATAAGAAGGTTCGACTATTCTATAAGAAAACAGTTCAATCTATTTTAAGTAGCTTATGAACTTTCAGTACGAATGGAGATGGTTGAGAAAGATTTTACTATTTATTAAGTAAACAAAGATTAATCCATATTATTTTCCTGGAATGAGGCGGCGATCGCTTGCAAGTTGTGTAAGCGGAGTGCTTTGTAATCTTTTCAGTCACATATTTCTTCGATCCTCCCTAAGCTTCTTAGTTCCTTAACCGCAGCATTTTTGTAGAATAGGGCGATTGCCCAAAGGCCAGTATGCAAAGCGTAATCGCACGAGCCTGTTCAAGCAAAAGTTGGCTTTTTTCTTCAGTTATGGTAGTTTCGGCTGTCTTGCGATGCTCTCAGAGAGAGCCAAGCCCTTGCGGGCGATCGCTGTGATTATCCCTTTACCATCTCACATTTCATTTATCTTGATAGGAAGAATAAAAACTGGGATGTTGCCGATGGTTGATAATTTACATTCATTTTTTCAAAATTTTTCAGGTATGATTTTGCCGTTGCACTTTTCAAGCATAGCTTTGCCGCTCCGGCAAAACCAAGCTTTAAATTACAAGACGACAAATAATTAGTCACTGTACAAATAATGGACGTAACTGGATTCGAACCAGTGACCTCTACGATGTCAACGTAGCGCTCTAACCAACTGAGCTATACGTCCTTAACCACACAATTATCAATAGTAGCATATACTTCTTTAATAATGCAAGATAAAAGACCAAATCAGGCGAACTCTATCACTCCCTAAGTAATCAAGTGCAGATGATGTGAAGTACTTATTTGATTTGTAAAAAAGGTTGCACCACTTGCTACTAATCAAACAAATAAGTCTAATATCAAGTCGGGGTAATTAGTTATGATACCCACAGTCATTGCACCCCACCCCCAGCCCCTCCCCGCTCTTCGGGCTACGGTGTATACACAAGTCTTAAAAACCTAGCCTTAATAAGACTTTCCTCGTTCCCAGTCTCAGACTGGGAATGCATTCATTGAGTCAGAGACTCAATGTCTGGCTGGAGGCAGAGCCTCTAATAAGCCATTCCCAGTCGGAGACTGGGAACGAGAAGTGAGAGAACAATGGGAAAATCGAGCTTTTTCCGACTTGTGTATACACCGTAGGCTTTTCGGGAGGGGAGACAAAGCTACGCTTTGGCGGGGTGGGGTTCTTGGAGTTTAGTAAGTAATCAAGCGGACATGATATAAGTCAAATTCTCTTTCCTTTTGCTTCCAGCAAGACTGCCTGATTTCCTGCAAAGGTCTTTAAGTTTATCGAATCCAAAATGCCAATCCTCCCCCACGACCGCGAGCTGCAATGAAATCTTCTGTTACCAAAAAGAAGCCAAAGAACGGTAGTTTACCTATCGGTTGGTTGTAGAAATCTTCTGTTTGAACTTTACCACCACGGATTGCTCTGTTGTAAATAACACGACCAAACAAACTGAGAATCATCTGGTTAAAGTCAAAGGCCAATAAATTTTTCTTCCCGAAATATTGCACTGGCCCCGTGAGTTTCAGTGAAACTGGGTTAAGCTCAACCTGATTAGTAATTTCGCCTCTGTCTGAATTTTGTTCCAAAGTGGCATTAAAGGAAACATGGATTGCCATGAACTTGGGTACATAGAAACCGTTGCCTAATACAATTCCCCCGCTACCTCTGTTTTTTTTAGTGCCAGTGACAAAGCAAAGTTGCCATTTACCGAGCAGAAACTCAAACGGATAAGTCAACTTTTGTTGCTTGGCAGTTTTTTCTGCTTGTAGCAACGCCTTTACTAATATTTCAGCACTAGGGCGTATACTTTTTGGTTCTCTATACTTAGCCGCAGCCTGGGATAGCACGTTAATAAAGTCAAATGTCGCTTTAGGTGTTAAATTAGGCGTCATGAAGCCACTCTGGATTTAACTACTTCTTGATTTTCTGATAGATTGTAGCGTTCATCTTCAAGAAGACATATCTTTCAACCGTAGTATTCACTAGAAGAACGTCGCTCGATTTATGACCGAGAAGGGTGTGGGGTGTGGGGTTGCAGGTATTAGATAAAGAACGTTCTCCCGCACCCAACGGGTACAAGCCCCTGTTTTTAAATATGGAAAAAATCAAAAGATGTATGTAGTGACACGTATGTGCAAGATATACAGCGTCCGTTTTGAAACTCCTGCTTTTAAGTATGGGGTTCCCCACACCCCACACCCTATCCCCTATACCGAATGGCACGCTTGTAAAGCTGAAAGCTCCTGTAGGCAGGGTGTTGGGGGTAGGGTTGCAGGTTCGGGGAAAATTAAGAAAACAAAATATCGAGTATGAACATAAATATTTTCCTTCTTCACTACACCCACTCAGCCACACCCCACACCCAAAAGCCTTATAGGTAATGGGTTTGGCGTTAACAAGCGTGCCATTCTCCCCTATACCCTTTTCATTATTCCCTACCTTCACCAAGGATTACCAACCATTGTGAATCCAGCCCAATAATAAGGATGCATAAGTGATTCATCAGCACTGTCAGCAGGTAAAGGCAAATTTCCAACTCCTCCTAAACCTTGCACTTGTCCATCCTTGACATAAATTTGCCCTTTGAGCATAGCTACCTGAGCCTGTCTGAGAGCTTCTGCCTTAATTGGAGTTGTCTTTAAATTCTCATAAAATTTTGTCATCAACGCCGCTGTGCCAGCATCATTAACCGACCAAAGACTAGCAACACTAGTTTTCACACCTGCCAGCACTGCTAAACCCGCAAATCCCAGTTCGGATTCTTTATCCCCTAAAGCTGTTCTACAAGCACTCAGCACGAGCATTTCAACTTCAGGTTCATTCAAGCGCAACTGTCGTAATTGATTCAAGCGTAACTTGTCTTCCCACAGTTGAATATAGGAATTATTCAAAGCACCCGTAGCAAAATTGGCATGGGTTGCCATGTGAATAATTCCAAAAGGTTGTTGGCGGCGGATCGTTTTAAGATTTTCTAAGGTGGCTTGCTTATCTAACAATAATTTGCCCTGCCAGAGTTTAGATACTAGTGTTGATAACTCCAGGGGGACTGCTGGTAAAGGCTCTTGTCCCTGAGTACTCTGAGAAACCCCCAGCGCTAAAATTTGAGATTTTTTGATGTCTTTATAGAGGGTATTAGTCAAACTAAGACTAGGCATTAAGCCAATACTATATTTTTCTGCTAGAAATCCCTTACCATCGTGAAGTGCTGCCATTGGGGTTGAACGTAACCCAATATCTGGTAAAAAGACCAGATTGTTGATTTCTCTCGCCTGTAAATCTGCCTCTAGTGGTGCAACCATCCAGCGATAAAGTTGTTGAGATGAACGCAAATAACCGGTGCGACGACGGTTTTGTGGACTAACGATTTGGTCACGAAATTCTTGAGCTACTTGGAGAACTTTGGCTTTAGTTGTTTCTGGGATGCGCTTGCGGATAGGATCGCCTTTTCCGGTTACTACTACAACTTCTAGTTGGTCGCTATCTTTTTCTGCTACGGTATTTAACTGTTTTGTAAATTTTTGAGCTTTGCCTAAATTCCCCTCTGGTAAAATTTCCACAGGGACAAAACTGATGTAGATAAATGCAGGTTTAATACCAGTAGCTTCTTCAATTTTACGAGCAATTTTTTTGGCATCATCTAGGGTTTTGATTTTAGGGCTAGGTATGCCTAAATGGTCGGCAAAATCATCTGTGAAATTGTCTTCGGGAGTGGGGTCGGGATTAAGAACGGGGTTATCAATCTGAGGATTATTGAGGACAGGGTTATTCGGTTTACTTGGTAGATTGCATTGAAATGTGCAGGGGTTAGTATTTGGAGTTTCAGGATTTGGAGTTTCAGGATTTGGAGTTTCAGGATTTGGAGTTTCAGGATTGGGTGTTTCAGGATTGGGTGTTTCAGGATTGGGTGTTTCAGGATTGGGAGTAGGAGTTTGACTGACGTTGATTCCTATCTGTACAGGTGCAGAAGAGGAAACGCCGTCATTTGCACTAATTACAAAAGCATTTAGCGACCCATTTGTATCTGCTGGAGGTGTGTATACCAAAGTATCGCCGCTAGATAAGGTTGTAACACCAGGGATGACGGGAACGCCATTGACAGTGATGTTTCCCGTATTCACGACATCGATCTTGATGGAGGTGATGTCATTATTAACATCGCTGACCAGTGGAGCCAAACTAGAGAACGTTAAGGTAACAGGTTGATTAGTCTGGGTATCGGGTAGCGATGAGTTTGCTGTTAATGTCGGCGGTGTGTTGACAGATGTAATGGTGATGCCGATTGGTGTACCGCTAGCATCTCCACCATTTGGCAAGACTGGAAAGCTATTAGCGATGATTGAATTGTCACCTGTATTAATTGACCCTGCTGTACCATTGACACTTGCATCACCGACAATAAAATCTACATTGTTTGGGCCACCATCATGGCGAATGTTAACAGTACCTCCTGCTAAAGGTTGAACGTTAGTACCTCCTTCACCAGTAAAAAATCCACCAGTTGCGATCGCTTCACCGGTTCCGATTCCCTGAATAAGTCCGTTGGTTAGCACTTGCACATTGCCACCTTGAACTGTGTTTCCATCAACAAAATCGTCTGCGATCGCCTGGGTGTTGATGTTGGTAAAACGAATATTGCTACCAGATGTATTCGTAGTCTGTAAAGTAACGTTGCCACTTGTAAGATTTCCTGTTCCATCGACTCCGATCGCACTTGCTGAGGCGTTAATGGCATCATTCACAGTGATATTATCTCTGCTAGTTAAACTAATCGTGCCAGCTGTGCCAATAAAATCGCCACCTCCTTCCTTAACTACAGACGAGTTAATTGCCTCTGTGGTAATACTGCCGCCTGTAGTTGTTGCAACTACATCGCCAGCCTGACCTGAGCCATCAGCATTATTTGAAAAAGCATCAATTCTACCTGTGAGAATATTGCTTGTGGCACTCAAACTGACTGTTCCAGCAGTATTAATAGTATTAAACCCTTCAGTGTTGCTAGTATCGAGATTATTTAGAGTAATCCCACCACTGCTGCTTGTGACTGTAATATTACCTGCCAAGTAGCCTTGGCCGCTGGCGATAATGTTGCCCGCAACGATGTCGCCAGTCGCAGACAAGTTAACATTGCCACTATTGTCAGAAAAATCAGTAGTTGTATCGAGATTGCCCAGTGATAAACTAGCTCCAGAAATGTTAATCGCTCCCCCAGTTGTCTGGATTGTGTTGGTGGGATTGACAAAGTTTACAGAACCAGTTTGTGAGGAGAGGCTGAAGCTACCGCCAGCACCCAAGTTTAATGTTGCGACACCAGGAGTAGTCACCAAGGGCGTAGCTCCGGTGATGTCATCGATGGTAATGTTGCCTGTAGCTTGTAAGTTGATATTTGCACCCGAAGCTGCGATCGCACCCCAAGAAACAGTGTTAGCCCCAATATCTGCATCGCCAAAGGCAATATTGCCTGCTGTAGCATCAAAATCACCTGTCCCTGCTGCACCATCGATAATTGTCAATGTGCTGGGGTCTAGTAATAAAGTGCCAAAGTTGCCATTGACGGCTGAAGTATCTACCAAACCGTTGAAGGTCAAGAAATTTTTGCCTGATACTTCTACAAAACCACCATTCCCCGCATTTGCTCCTCCACGAGCCGAAATTTTTCCAAAAAACTGGGTTGTGTCGTTACCCCAAACAATTACCCGTCCGCCATTTCCATTCAAATGGCTATCAGCATTAATGACGGATTTTGAGTCTACATAAGTCCGATCTGCGTTGGGTAAAGTCCCCTTACCTTGATAATCGCCACCAATTAGCACAGTACCGCCGCCATTATTTCCAGAGGCGTTAATATTGGCATCAATCACTGCAACTTTTTTACCCAAAGCAGTTATAGTACCGCCTGTTTGACTCGCTGCACTTACTTTCCCAGAAACAATCGTTGTACCTGGAGTTATGGGAATTGTCACATTGGAATTTGTCAATTTTACAGTTCCATCAGGATTGGCAGTTAAGCCTGTGTTACCAACTGTCAGCAGTTCGGGTATTGAGGCGATGGGAATTGTCCAGTTGTTGGGTTGAGTGCTACTAGAGGCGAGGGGCTGAATTTCTAGACTTAGCAGATTTCCTGGCTGACTGAGACGCACCCAATTTTGTCCTGGTACTGATGTAACGTTAATTTGCCCTCCCAGTGCTGAAAGTTGCCCGGTGTTGACTACAGTACCGCCGAATAAATTCAAATTTTGCCCAGCACCTACTACCAAATTTCCAGCATTGGCGATCGCTCCTGGCTGGTTCATACTAAAGGCAAATCCGTTGGGGTTTCCAACTAAATTTATGTAGTCATTAACACCGATAGCGTTAAACCAACTGCTGCCAAAACCAATACCATTGGCTGTTGTCACCGTAAAAGCACCAGGCACATTTAAACTAGCGTTTGCTCCAAAAATAAATCCGGCTGGATTCATCAAGAAAAGGTTAGCATTGCCACCTGTCACCTGAATTAAACCATTGATAACCGAGGCATTCCCGCCTGTAATTCGACCAAGGATATTTTGCAGCGCCGGACTGGCTTGAAAGTTGGCAATTTGTTCTGGTGAAATTCCAAACTGTTGAAAGCTGTGAAAGAGGTTTGCACCATCTCTTGAAGTTGTGCCGCCAGTGATATCAAGTCGATTGCCGTTGGGAGTCACAATTGTGTTTGTGCCATCGGCAGCAGGAACTATTTGTTGTGCTTGGGCTAATCTCGGACTTACCAGCGAGGCAATAACTAAGCCTGAAGCGGCGATATTAGACAATAGACCTCTTGCACAAGTCCCTAACACCCCACCCCCAACCCCTCCCCGCAAGCAGGGAGGGGAGACAAAGCGTAGCTTTGGCGGGGTGGGGTTCTTTCTTATTTTTGATTTATGCAAGAGGTCTAATAAAGATTTTTTGCAGCGTAATATGAAGCGACTTGTGGGCAATTCTACATCGATTTGTAACTTGTCTGCTAATCCGCGCCGCCAAAGTGCTTGAGCGATCGCCTTCTGCGACCAGAGTATTTGTTCTTTTTTTCTGGTAACAGAGATGCTTTGAGAATGATTTCGGTAGAAATAAAGTGGCTCTTGGACTCGGCGCACTTGGGCTACTTCTGAAAGTCGCAGACATAGATCATAATCATAGGCACAGCAAGAGAACAATTCGTTAACACCTCCCACTTGGTCATAAACCGATCGCCGCATCAAGCGGAAGTGGAAAGTCATGAAATCTACCAACAAACCCGATCGAGAGTAAGGAATGTCACAGCGATCGCCATAACCGATAACTTTGCCGTTTGGATCGATATTTAAGTAGTCAGTGTAAACAAATCCCGTTTCTGGGTAGCGATTGAGGACTGTAGCGGTTTGAGCAAGAGCTGTGGGGGCAAGGATATCATCATTGTCTAATATACCGATGTAAGTGCCGCTAGTTTGGGCGATCGCTGCCTTACAAGCCGCAGCAACTCCTTGATTGTCTGCCTCCACCACCCGCACTCGCCCATCTTGTTGAGCATAAGCGCGAGCGATCGCCACCGATCCATCTGTAGAGCCATTATCCCAAATTAGTAACTCAAAGTTTTGCCATGTCTGCGCTAAGACGCTAGCGATCGCTTCTTGAAGGTAAGACTCCCGATTGTAATTGACGATGACAATGGAAATCAGTGGTGACATCGAAGTTTTCCCAAGTTTTCTACCTATTACCACAATATAATGCTAGGGACTATCACTTAGAAGAAATCGCTGTTAATTATAGTTTTAGTTACAAATCTTTTGAAATTTGAATATCAAAAATATGATATTGAAATACTCATACAGCCATACCATACTCCAAAATCAAAATCAGCCCAGTCGTTAAATAAGGCACTCCACTGAAGAGAAATGAGAAAAGAAACAGAAACTGGTGTTCAGCCTAGAGCAACGACTCAGCAAAGAATTGTCTATTTATCTCATCAGTTAGACAACTGGCAAAGTTTGGCAATTACTAAATGCAGTAAGCACAGTTTCAGCTTTCGGTGCGGCTTGCTAATTCTGCCTGCGGTCTGGATTGTAACTGCAAATGGACTGAGAGCTAGAGCTAATATTTTTACACCGGACTCGGTTCAAAATAGCAGTCAGTCAGAGTTACAAATAGTACAGTCAACAGAACCTACTCCAGTAACTAACCCACAACCAGAAACACCACAACGCATTCGGGTTCGGAAAATTCAGGTTGTAGGTAGCACAGTTTTTCAGGAAAATGATTTTAATCCAGTAGTGAAACCGTTTGAAGGACGGGACTTAACTTTAGAAGAAATCAGACAAGCCGCCGATGCCGTTACCCAGCTTTACCTAAATAAAGGGTATATAAATTCCAGAGCAATTCCAGATACTCAACAATCTAGTACCGCAGATGGTGTTGTGGTAATTCAGGTATTGGAAGGGCGTTTGACAGAGATTGACATCCAAGGGACGCGGCGATTAAACCCATCTTATATTCGTAGTCGCATCCAACTAGGTGCTGGTATCCCTCTGAATACTGGTAAGCTCGAAGAACAACTAAGGCTACTGCGGCTAGATCCTCTGTTCAAAAATGTGGAAGCGAGTTTGCGTCCAACGGGTAAGGTTGGTCAAAGTATTCTCGTTGTCAGAGTTGAAGAGGCAAAAACTATAATTGGTAGTTTGGGTGTAGATAATTATTCGCCTCCCAGTATTGGCGCCCAAAGATTGGGTGTTGAATTGCGATCGCGCAATTTAACCGGTATGGGAGATGAGTTAGCTGGCTCCTATTACCATACACTCTCTGGTGGTTCCGATGTCTTTGATTTTAGTTATCAGGTTCCCGTGAACGCCATGAATGGGAAAGTGCAGATTCGAGCGGCATTTAATCGCAACGAAATTACTGAGTCACCCTTTGATGCCTTTGGGATTCGGGCCAACCAGGATCTTTATGAAATCAATTATCGTCAACCATTGATCCGATCGCCTAGAGAAGAATTTGCCTTATCTTTAGGATTTACCTATCAAGATGGTCAAACTTTTATTTTTAATAACCGCGCACAACCCTTTGGCATTGGGCCTGATGCCAATGGCGTTAGTCGTACAAGTGTAATTAAATTTGCTCAAGATTATATCAAGCGCGAACCTCAAGGAGCTTGGTTTTTGCGATCGCAATTTAATTTTGGCGTTGATGTATTAGATGCAACTATCAACAATGACCCCATACCCGATGGCCGCTTTTTCAGTTGGCTAGGTCAAATACAGCGCGTGCAGCAACTCAGTAACGATCATTTATTGCTCATCCAAGCAGACTTGCAGCTTACACCAGATAGCCTTTTACCTTCCCAGCAATTTGTGATTGGTGGCGGACAATCTGTAAGGGGATATCGCCAAAATAGCCGTTCTGGGGATAATGGATTTCGGGTAGCGATCGAAGATCGGTTTACAGTACAGCGCAATGAATCTGGATTATCCACAATTCAACTTGCGCCATTTGTGGATATGGGAGCCGTCTGGAATCAGTCTAATAATCCGAATCTGCTACCTAGTCAAACTTTTTTAGTGGGCGCGGGCTTAGGATTAATATGGAATCAGGCAATGGGAATTGATAATCTCTTTTTGCGCCTAGATTATGGATTTCCATTTATCGATCTGAGCGATCGTGGTAATAACGCTCAAGATGATGGCTTTTACTTTAGCCTTCGCTATCAACCCTAGCTAAAGGCTATGGTAATCATAACTAATTCTGCGGGCATGATATTATTTGAGCCGTATTTGAGGAAGTCGAGTTTAATTAGCAAAATGCTATTTCACTTACTTATTTTAGTAGAGGAGGTACTGATTTCAGTATTTTCCACAGTTAATTACCTGTTCTTCTGCTTTATCCTAATATTGAACTAAAAAATTAACTTCTTTCTTCAGGAATTTGAATTTTATCCTGTGTATATACACAAAGGGGAAAGTTTTAGTTTATAAATTTAAGAAGGAAAGAATTATAAAAGAGAAGTTATGGCACAATCTAACTCACAAGACAAAAACAGCTTTCTTTACCCTCGTAGCCGGTATTATGGTAAATTTCAGCCAGAGAATTTGGTGTTTAATGCCAACCTCCAAGAATTCTCTCAAAGAATTAGTTACATCACTTCCCTAGAAACAGGGGGTAAATTGTCTCAGGAAGAGGCTTATCAGCAAATTAAGTCACTTTGGAAAGAGTTGAAACATAGCAAAAAACAATTGTCTATTGGCGGAAATCAAGAAATTTAAACTAAGAAGGAGGTGTTGGTAATTTTTTTTAAATTTAGTGCAAAAATACTATTGCAAAAATCCTTGAGCCGCCCATAAATTGATTTTAGGGCGGTTTTTTGGCTTTTGCAAGAAGTATCTTTTTCGTTATGTTAATTCTACTTGTTACAGGTAATACCAATTCTGTTATGTCATATTAATTTTAGTTGTTACAAAGTATCTCTTAAATAATCCGAAAAGCAACAACTTTATTTTGTAGCTTATGATGTACCTACAAAAGCGATATTTAGCGATCGCCATAAAGTTTTTCAACAGGAGTTAAGCTATGACGCGGCGACTGACTCAAGAGCAATTATCACAAATAGTTACAGAAGTAGAAGGTCTGCAATTGCGTCGGGAAGCGGAACTAGACCAACAGCAGATTAGAGAAATTTTACAGGAGTTGAATTTACCGCCAGAGTTACTAGATGAAGCGCTGATTCAGTTAAATCGCCGCCAAGCATTGGAAGTACAACAACGCCGGAATCGATGGATTACCTCTGGAGTGGTGGCAATTGTAGTAATTGTCATTGCATCGACAATATTTTTCATGCAGCAGCAAAGTTCTACACTTTCTCGTGTTTCTGCTCAACAAGACCGCATTACTTTGATACAAGATAATGGCGGCGACTTAAAGACAATTTCTCGCCAAACCAATCCAGAAGTGTTGTATCGTGTCACCTTAAAGGATGCACCTTTAGGTAAAAAGCTGGCTCTCTCTTGTAATTGGATTGACCCAAGCGGTCAAATTGTCAAGCAAAACAACTATCAAACCCGCGAAATTAATACATCTGTCTGGGATACCCAGTGTCGCTACACTATTAACCCAGCTGCAACTGTTGGCAATTGGAAAGTGCAGATGTTCCTAAAAGGTCGGCAGATTAGCGATGAAACCTTTGAAGTTAAATAGTCCAGATGGTTATCCCGCATCACTTTCTTGGCTATTGGGGTTACGGCGCTCAACAGGAGTTGGAAGCGCTGTTAACTAGTGTGGTGGAAAACCTCTCTCCAAACCTCTCCCCTACAAGGGGAGAGGCTTTGAATTTTCCCCCTTCCCTAGTAGGGAAGGGGGTTAGGGGGTTAGGTCAGAAAAGTCAGTTTTCTACACAAGAAAATAATCCTCTTCCCATCTGGAATGTTGTTTACATAGGAATTGATGGCAATCCCCCACTGCAACAAAATCAAATTGCTGCCATCTTTGCATCAGGATTATTTAATTCACCCGATGCTTGGGTAATCCAAGAAAACAACTGCCTAATTTTGGGAAGGGAAGCTTTCGGAAGAGTTCCTTTGTATTGGACTGTGCAAGGAGAAATAATCTGGTTTGCATCTCAACTGCAATTACTTTTACCGATTTTGCCACAATCAGAAGTTAGTATTGCTGGGTTATATGGCTATAGCTGTTTTTCTTACGTTCCCACACCCTTAACTCCTATTAAAGAAGTGTTTGCAGTGACGGCTGGGACGGAATTAGTTTGGCAGAGCGATCGCCAATCAGGTATTCTGCAAACACCTAAATCTAAAAACATCCACTCGTGGCGGGAAGCACCAGAACAGTTAACAGATGAAGCTACAGCAATTACCCAATTGCAAACTCTCCTGAAAAACTCCATTGAAGGACAAATTGCAGATTTAAAGGATGAGCCTGTCGGGGTATTTCTCTCTGGCGGACTCGATTCTTCAGTGGTGGCGGCGCTGCTAGTACAAGCAGGGGTGAAAGTCCGCGCCTACACTTTAGATTTTGGGAACGCAGGGATTCCAGAGTATCCATACTCTGAACAAGTCGCCCACTTTCTCAAAATTCCGCTTGTAAAAGTTGCAGTAACCCCAAGTTCGATCGAGAATGCCTTAATTCCGACTGTGCAAGCATTAGATTTGCCTTTTGGAGATGGGGTGTGTGTGCCATTGTATCTCCTATCTGAGAGAGCCAGTCAGGAAACTCAGGTAATTTTTAACGGTGAAGGTGGAGATCAATTGTTTGCTGGTTGGACGAACAAACCTTTAATTGCCGCAGGTGTTTATCAAGCAGAAAATCCCGCCGGACAGGAAACTTTTATCCAGCAATATCTCCGCACCTTTCACCGTCTTGGGGGATACGAATCTCAAGTTTATCAACCAGATATCTATGCACAGATCCAAAATTTGCATCCTGAAGATTGGCTGTTGGCGGCTTTAGATCGCAATGAGTGTCCATCTTTGCTGCATTGCCTCCGCCGTGCTAGTTTGATGCTCAAAGGAGCGCAGAATATCCATCCCCGTGCCACTGCATTAGGGTTTGCTCATGGGTTGTGGGTGCGATCGCCTTTTTGTGATTTACCTTTAGCTGAGTGGACATTCCGTTTATCTGGAGAACTCTGTTTGCAGGGTGCTTGTGAAAAATATATCCTCAAACGGGCTGTAGAAAACTGGCTTCCGCCCGAAATTGTCTGGCGACAAAAACGTGGTATGGGGGTTCCTTTAACTTCTTGGTGTTTAAATGATTTTTGGCATCAACTCGGCATTTGGCTCAATCCAGAAAGACTTCGCGCCAACAATCACTTTTATCCTCACATTGCGGCACAAATCGTTGAAGGCAAACTGGGAGCAGCTATTCAAGGCCGTCGAATTGGTGAAATACTCTGGTTACTAATTATGTGGCAACTTTGGCGATCGCACGTTTTAAATGAAGAAATAACTAAACAGTCTTGGGATCATCCCTTTTGGTTACATCGTTGGCTATGGAGAAATTACAAAATAATTCGTAATTCGTAATTCGTAATTCGTAATTCGTAATTTACTTTATTAGTATTTTTGGTAAATGGTATCAAATAATTTAACTCATAATCGTCTTAATCTCCCATTCTCTAAAGAATTTGCTCAGGAGTTACTGAGTACTTATGGTTCTCCGCTTTATGTTTATAATGGCGATCGCTTGCGCGAAACTATTGAGCGGATTAGCAAAGCAGTCAGTTATCCGCGCACGCAATTTCGGTTTGCCAGTGTTACTAATGGCAACATTGCGCTGTTAAAAATTTTTCGCTCCTTTGGGTGGGGACTTCACGCCAATACGCCAGGAGATATTTATTTAGGATTGCAAGCTGGTTTCGATCCTAGCGAGATTGTTTATAGCGGCAGTAATTTGAATCAGGCTGAGATGCTACAAGCCCTAAATTGGGGAGTTACAACACTCAATCTCGATAGCCTTGCTCAGTTGCAGTTGTGCTGCAAAGTTTTGCCCAAACACAGAGAGAAATCTATTCGCCTTGGTTTACGCCTCAATTTGCCAGAAATTACCGGAGATAGCCGCATTGGTGTACGTCCAGAAGAATTTGGTGATGCGATCGCTTTAACTGCTGAGGTGGGATTAAAGCTGAGTGGTTTACACTTCTATCGAGGAACGGGAACTAATGCCACAGCCGCTTTTACCCAAGTAATTGATACGGTAATCGCCACAGCACAAAAGTTACCTGATTGGGAATATTTAGATTTTGGTGGTGGTTTTGGCTATCCTTATCACCACAACAAAACAGCCTTTGACTGGGAAATATTTGGGGCTGAGTTAACCGAGAGAATTACTCATTTAGGGCGGAAAATTGATTTGGTGATTGAACCGGGACGAAGTGCGATCGCTGGATGTGCAACTTTGCTTGCTCAAGTTGTTTCGGTAAAATGGCAAGGAGAAAAACAGATTGTCGGAGTTGATACCACCGTTGCCAATCTTTCAGTACCCTCAGTACACGGCGGCTACCGAGAAATTATTACTTGGAAACAAGCAGACAATCCATTCACAACTGATATTTGTGGTAATACCACATATTCACGAGATTATCTGGGGAAAAATTGCCAACTTCCAGCCCTAGAAATTGGCGATCTCGTTGCCATTTTAGATGTCGGTGCTTATGGTTATGCTATGTCGTCTCACTTTTTACACCGTCCCAAGCCGGCGGAAGTCTTGCTAGAAAATGACACACATCGCTTGATTCGTCGGCGCGAAGATTACAGTGTTTTATTAACAAATCAGGTATTAGATAACTAATATCAAATAACCATTATGAAGTGTATTAACTGCGGAACTGACAATAAACTAAAAGACCGGACAGCTAATCAAGGTCGGTGTGTAAAATGCAATCATCTCTTTGCATTTGAACCGACTAGTATGAGTAATGTTCAGATTACCGATCCTTTTTTTGCAAAGGCGATCGCTGACATTTCTGTAAACAACACCTTATTTTTTACACCCAAGCAATTGTTGTACTTGTTAGATAATCGTCTTAGGGCTAAATCATTTTCAGGATTTATCTGGTTAGTTGAATTTTTAATAATTAGCTTTTTTACAGCCATTTATAGTTATTTGATAGTTACATTACTTTTAAGTCTTTTTATTATTATAAGACTTTTAAAATCTAGTACGTCTAGTAAACTCAATAATCAAGCTCGTCAGGCAAATGCCAAGGCTTTAAAAATTATAGGGGGAATCATTATTGTTGGAGGAATTTTATTTAGTATCAAGATGAATTCATTTGCTATATTTGTTATTTTCGTTAGTATGGGAATGCTGTCGATATACTTAGGAACTCGACAGTTAAGTAGAATCGGATTAGTAACACAGGAATTGTTGTTTTCTCAATCTCAGGTTAAAGATTGGCTAGATCGCTGGCAGCAAATAAATGGTTCGATTCTCAAAATTCTTCCCTCGCCAAAGCAGGAAAATACACCAGCCACGATTAATCCTGACGTAACAGCTTACAGTTTTGATAGATTAGTCGTTTGTGACACTGCTAGTATTGCTCAACTATTAATCGCTAATAATTTCCACTTTGAAAACAACTGTGCAATTCTTAGTATTACTGGATATCCCCAAAGCATTTTTGACACCACAATGCAAATGCTGCGGCGCAATCCCGATTTAAAAGTCTATGCACTGCATGATTGCAATCCACAAGGAATTGCTTTAGTTCATAATTTGAGAACCAACGCTAATTGGTTTCTCAATAGCGAGATTGCAATTATTGATATCGGATTAACGCCACGTCAAATTATCGCTACGAAGCGCGGAATGTTCATTCAAACCTCTCCAGAGTCGGCGCAAGCAGCTAAACAATTGCCTGAAGAAATACGTCAAAGTTTATCTGCTGAAGAATTAGCATGGTTAGAATCGGGAAAGTTTGTAGAATTGGAATCTTTCACTCCCCAAAGAATAATTAAAGTTCTACAAAAGGGTATTGCTGGCAGCCAAAATTTAGAAAGCGATGACAGTAGCTTGCTTTTAGTCGGTGATACAGGAAATGATATGTACGTTGTTCAAAGTTTTGGTTAGTATTCTCCTTTCAATTGTAGGGGCAATTCATGACTTGCTCCTACATGAATAAAGTGCAGTCTCACATAAAATTTGTTTAATTGATTTACAGATGATATTTATTCAATTTGTTGGTTTAACCAAGCTTCTAAATCAGAAATAGCTGAAAAATCTAACAAAGCCTCTCCTAACGCCTCCAATTGTTCAATAGATAATCCTTGAACTCGCTCAATAGTAGATGAATCAATCTCACCAAAACGGCGATTTAGTAGACGTATAATTAAACGTTGTTCGCCTTGTTTATTTCCTTCTTGTACAGCTTGTTCCCGATCTTGTTGATAAAGTGGTTTTAATCGCATAATTAACTCCCAATCGTCTTCTTCTGAATTTTGATTAACTTGCAAGTTTTGCCGCAAGTTATAAAGTAATTCTAGCGTTGCTCTGCGAAATGGATGATTTGATGATAGTGCTTCTAATTCATCTATTGCTTGTTTTTGTACTGTTCCTCGACCGAGAATTCTTAACCACAGAGTTTCTTGGGTGCGCGGTAACTGGTGAATCGCAACGATCGCAGTCCGCAAATACTCTGCGATAAAATGTACTCCAGGTAGCCAATCTAACTTTTGAGTAGCACCGAATCCTGACAACAGCGTTGTAGATGCTGTTGGGGTGAGTATCCATAATTTGGGAAGTTCTAATTCTGAAATGGAAGTTTTATTGCGATTTGCTTGAC
This sequence comes from Nostoc sp. DedQUE08, assembly GCF_034530895.1. Taxonomy (NCBI): domain Bacteria; kingdom Bacillati; phylum Cyanobacteriota; class Cyanophyceae; order Nostocales; family Nostocaceae; genus Nostoc; species Nostoc sp. DedQUE08. The sequence continues at coordinate 47,874 of NZ_JAVRCD010000046.1, read as the reverse complement.
GTTGTAATCCACCCCTTACTTCTAATAATTTTAACAGACAATCACAAATTTCTTCTTTTGATGCAGGGTTACGGAAGGGTTCAATAATGGCTGTTGTAGCGGCAAATCTTCCTAATAATTCTAGTGTTTCTAAATTCGTGCTTTGTTTTGTTAAAGGAGAAAATAAAACATCGATTTCTCGAACTTCTCCCGCCACACGGCTAGAACCTTGCACTTCTCCATAAGGTTTTAGTAATTCTTCCAAATAATCTTTTGCAAATTGGTCATGGATAAATCTAGTCATTCAACCAAAAAAGTTTATTTAGTTAACGAATTGACGATCGCTCCAGTTACTTTTACCACAGGTCTAATTTGTAATTTATCTCAAACCCCTTTCCATAAGCATTTGAGGTTCAACATTCTCAACATTAGCGATCGCTTCTAACTGAGAAATTCCAGCGATCGCATCAACAATCCTACCTGATTTGGCACGCAACCAAGCGGTATGAGGCGCATAAGAAAGGCTTTGTGCAACTTCATAACCCGCTTGATTAATTACCTCGTGCTGCGATTCCACATCAACGCTTTCAGCAAAGCGGATAAAAACCAGTCCAGTTGGTACTGCTAAAGAACCATTAGATTCTAGTGTATAAATCGGACTCAATATACCCTGTTCTGATTGATTGGGTTCGCCTGAAAAAACTGCGATTGCACCGTCGTTAAGTCGTAAAATTGCTCCTGTTGCCACAGTGCTGGGTTGATTGTAATGTACTGCATAGTACCCAGGTTTACGACTGTAAGATACAGTTGTGCGTAGGCGTAACCCGTCGTAGCCATCGCTACCAACGCGAATTTGTTCAGGATACTCAGAAAAGTAGTCTTTTTGAAATCTCACTTCACCAATCAGGGGTAGAGAGTACACCTGTAGAAAATACTCAACCGGAAAATAAAACATCTTTCTCAAGTTCTAATGATCTTATAGCGTTTTTCAGTGGCATGAAATACATTATTTTCATCGTGATTCACAGTTATACGCCCTTACTGATAGTGAAGATTCTTAAAACAACCGATTTTGAATCCTCTCTTTTCTGGAAAGACTAATCGAAGATTTGTATGAACTGAGATAGATTAAATTCTGTATTGTAATACACATATAGCACATGAAATCAGAAGCATCCATAAACTAAACGTAAGCCTACGATGGGTGTAGCAAGCTTTAAAAGTAAGGCATAATACGGACTTCCCAATTGCCAATTTTCAATTTTCAAAACATTTAGGAGATTAAACAATGGTTCAGGTTCGCTATGGTGGACAGAACGGACAACAGTATGAATTTGCTATCAGTAACGAACACGTTGTAGTGCGTACCGAAAGCCGCAGCACTCTTGTCGGTGCAAGATCCTTTGAAGTCGCACCTGTGTCACCTACAGCTCGTAGTATCCTCAATCAATTTGAGTTAACAACACGGTTTCGGCAAGCGGGTGTAGAAATTTTACAAGCGAAAGTTCCGAATCAGGGTGCTGCTTTGCGCGATCGCGCCCGTAAAATTCTCAACAATGAGTCCGAAGTCCAATTTGCCGGACGTGTCCTAATCGATCCACTATCCCAACAACCTGTAGTTTACACTGAAAACATTTTTGTTAAATTTGATAGCGAAGAAGAGCCAAGGGTGTGCCAAGAGGTTTTAAGACGTTACAACTTAACAATTAAACGCCAACTTGAATACGCGCGAAATGCTTATTTTGTCAGTGCCCCTACAAATACTGGTATAGCCGTCTTTGACATCGCCGAGAGACTTCTAAATGAGAAATCAGTTGAACTGTGTCATCCCGAACTAGCGCGTGAGTCACGCCAACGTCAGGTTTTCCCGCAGCAGTGGCACTTAAAGCAAACAACAATTAACGGTAAGACAATTAACGCTCATGCCAACGTTGAAGCCGCTTGGAAGTTGAGTAATGGCACTGGGACAATTATTGCAATTATCGACGATGGAGTGGATCTCGATCATGAAGAGTTCCGTTCCTCTGGCAAGATTGTTGCCCCGCGTGATGTCACACGTAAAACGAACAATCCCAGACCGGGAAACGATAATAATCACGGTACATCTTGTGCGGGAGTCGCTTGTGCAAACGGTAACTTTGGAGCATCTGGTGTAGCACCGGGTGCAAAACTCATGCCGATTCGTTTAGCTTCAGCATTGGGGTCGCAAGATGAAGCAGATGCTTTTGTTTGGGCGGCTCAAAATGGTGCTGATGTTATTTCTTGCAGCTGGGGCCCAGCAGACGGGACTTGGTTTGAGCCAGACGATCCCGCACACAACCAAAAAGTACCTTTGCCTGATTCCACACGACTTGCTATAGATTTTGCAACCAATAAAGGACGCAATGGCAAGGGCTGTGTAATTTTATTTGCAGCTGGCAATGGTAACGAAAGCGTTGATAACGACGGCTACGCCAGCTACCAAAAGATAATTGCAGTGGCAGCTTGTAACGACTACGGCACGAGAAGCGCTTACAGTGATTTTGGTCAGGCGGTTTGGTGTGCCTTCCCCAGCAACAATGGTGATATTTCTCAAACCACTGGAATTTGGACAACCGATCGCTCTGGTGTACTTGGCTATAATTCCGGTAATCGAAATCTGGGTGAGGCCGCAGGCAACTATACGAACGAATTTGGCGGAACTTCTAGTTCCTGTCCAGGTGCAGCAGGTGTAGCAGCCTTAATTCTTGCCAGAAACCCAAATCTGCGTTGGGATGAAGTGCGAGACATTATAAAACGCTCCTGCGATCGCATCGATTCAGCTGGAGGTAAATATGATGCCAATGGCCGCAGCCCCTTTTACGGTTACGGTCGAATCAATGCTCTCAAAGCTGTAGAATTGGCCAAGCCACCGCAAACATCACCCATCAGCAGATTCCAAGCAGTGCAAGATATCCCAATTAACGATCTACAAACATCAACATTATCGGTGGCGATCGCTAATACTACCCTCCTAAAATCCATCAAAGTTAATATAGATATCGAGCATACTTATATTGGGGATCTTATAGTTACTCTTCTTCCCCCAGTGCAAACAGGCATACTTCCCATAAATCTGCACGATCGCCAGGGCGGAGCTACAGATAATATTAAAACAACTTATGACGAAGTAAATACCCCAAAACTTGCTGCCTTTAAAGGTAAAAGTCCCCAAGGAACCTGGACTCTGGAAGTTGCAGATAAATCTGAAGGAGATACAGGAAAAATTCGTAGCTTGACCATTGAAATGGGATTTTAAATAGGGGGCGCACAGCTAGCTGTGTATTGGTGTTAACTTAAGGTAAAAGTTATACCAAATTGAAAAAAGAATGCGACAAATAGACCATTTGTAGAGACGCGATTCATCGCGTCTTTACCGAAGGATGTGTTGCAATCATTAATTGAATTGGTATTAGGTTAGAAAAAGCGTTCTAGAGTTGCCCTCATCCCGCGGGGTATTTATTAATGTTCTGTTAAATAACCACATATTACTGAGCAAAAATCAAAATATTCTTCGCTGTAGGAACTTCTGCCTTCACGTTTGGGTGTTACGCGCAGTCTGTAGCAGCTTCTGCCTTCTCTGTAGGAACTTCCGCCTTGACGTTTGGGTGTTACGCGCAGTCTGTAGCAGCTTTTGCCTTCACGTTATCAGAAACAAGTAAGTAGGCGCGATTAAACGCGATCGCATAGATTACCAACCAGAATTACTGATTTAGCTTTAATTGGGGAGCGATAGCAATTAGATTACTCTTGTAGGAAGTAAAAGTGCGATCGCAAAACCTAACCTTATATTTTGAGAGAAGCAAAACCATTTTGTCTCATTCCCAGTTTCCGACTGGGAACGAGGTTTTGAAAGAGTTTGAACTTATAGTTGATACCAGTTACAGAGGTTTTTCGACTTTTGCAAGAGGTCTAATCTGTTAACTTTGAGTCACAGCCTCTTTCGCCAGGAACTTCTCTAATTCTGTCAGCGCATCAGCATCAACCTTAGTTTGCATTGGGCAGAACTTAGGCCCACACATCGAACAAAACTCAGCAGTTTTATAAATATCTGCTGGCAGAGTTTCATCGTGATATTCCTTAGCTCTTTCTGGATCGAGTGATAATTCAAACTGACGGTTCCAATCGAAGTTGTAACGCGCCTTGGAAAGTTCATCATCTCTATCCCTTGCACCAGGGCGATGTCTAGCAATATCAGCCGCATGAGCTGCTATTTTATAAGCAATCAACCCATTCCGCACATCTTCGGCATTTGGTAGACCTAAATGTTCTTTAGGTGTTACATAACACAGCATTGCCGTACCGTACCATCCAGCCATTGCCGCTCCAATAGCTGAAGTGATATGATCATAGCCGGGAGCAATGTCTGTCACCAATGGCCCCAAAACATAGAAAGGTGCTTCCGAACACTCTTCCATTTGCTTACGGACGTTGAACTCAATTTGATCCATTGGCACGTGTCCAGGCCCTTCCACCATCACCTGTACATCATCTTTCCAGGCTTTGCGAGTTAGCTGTCCGAGGGTTTTTAATTCAGCTAATTGTGCTTCATCTGAGGCATCATGGGTGCAGCCGGGACGCAGGGAATCTCCCAAACTGAAGGAGACATCGTACCTTTTGAAAATCTCAATAATATCTTGGAAGTGGGTATAAAGCGGGTTTTGTTTGTGGTGATGTAGCATCCACCGCGCCAAAATCCCGCCGCCGCGAGAGACAATACCAGTGAGCCGATTTCTCACCAAAGGCAAATGCTCAAGCAAAATCCCAGCATGGATAGTTTGATAGTCTACTCCTTGCTGGGCGTGCTTTTCAATGATATGGAGGAAATCATCAGCAGTCAGATTCTCAATTGTGCCGTGGACGCTTTCTAAAGCTTGGTAAACTGGCACTGTACCAATGGGAACAGGTGAAGCCTTGATGATTGCGGTGCGAATTTCATCTAAGTTACCGCCACCTGTGGACAAATCCATCACGGTATCAGCGCCGTACTTCACAGACAGATTTAGCTTATCAACTTCTTCCTGAAGATTAGAAGAGTTGGGGGAAGCGCCGATATTAGCATTTACCTTACATCTAGAGGCGATGCCAATAGCCATCGGCTCTAGATTCGTGTGATTAATATTAGCGGGGATAATCATTCGTCCCCGCGCTACTTCCTCACGAATGAGATCCGCCGGGAGATTTTCCCGTTTGGCGACGTAGTGCATTTCTTCGGTGATAACACCTTGGCGGGCGTAGTGCATTTGAGATACATTACTTTGCCCACGTCGTTTAGCAACCCATTCAGTCCGCATATTGTGATTCCTCAATAAACAGCTTCCCTCCGCTGGTATTACCCAGACTCAGGTGTTAAGGGTGTGATCTCAGCCTGGTTATATAGGCACCCCTAGCATGGATGTAGTGTAGCACCTTGGTTATATCTGGGAACAAAGATGTTAATAATTTATAAGGTAAGCTAATACGCCTTATATATCCTTGGACTCCATAAACCTGTCAGTTCACAGATAAGGGCACTCTACTGCCGAGGCAAGGTCGGATCAAGTTATCCGGAAACTTCTCAACGTCTCCCCTCTATCAGGTTTCTGCGATGCGATCTGCTTTGCAGCAACGCTTCGTGATCGCTTTCAGCCCCGAATCATCCCTACTCAATCTTCCAATTAGGCGTATAACCAGAAGTAACTTGGCTATACATTTGCAAGACCGATGCAGAAATACGTCCTAAGAGTTTTGCGATCGCCCATAGCGCTCTTGTAAAATCATTTTCAATTGTTGAGAATTCGCAAGAGAAAAAAGTTTATGGCAGATAAGTCCGGTCAAGACCCCTCGGAAATCACAGTGGCAACGATTGATGAAGAACGAAAAGGCACAACTTTCAGCGGTACGGTCATCCTTGGTATAGATCCTGAGGGTGGGGCAGTCGTTTTCTTTAGAGACTTTTTAATTGAAGATTATAAAGGAGAACTTACCGCAAATCTTGCAACAGATGGCGATATAACGAAAAGCATTGATTTAGGCGAACTCGATCATAAAAGCCCCAGTTTTAAGCTGCCAATTCCGCTGGGAACGGATACATTACCCTACAATACAGTCGTGTTGAGCGACAAAAAAAGCAAGAAAAAAATCCTGACGATCAATCTATAAAATTTGTAACTTAGCTCGTAGTTCAGCCAAATTCGATTGCCCTCCTGTATAGATATCAAATGGGTTCTATATATTGCACAAACTCCGTATAGACCGTCATTAGTCATTAGTCATTAGTCATTTGTGTTTCTAAGGACAAATAACTAATGACAACCCTTATTAGTTGATGTGCAATTTTAATGCGTGACACCTTAACACAATTTGGGATTTGAGATTGCTAAAGATTTAGGCGCGAATTTCATTCGCACAAGGACGACCCTGTTCAACATCGGTAATATTAGCAAAAGTTGTTTCTGCAATATTGTAGAGAGCTTCTGCTGTAAAAAAAGCTTGATGTCCGGTAATTAGTACATTGGGGAACGTTGTCAGACGCTGGAAAATATCATCTTGAATAATTTCCCCAGACAAATCCTCAAAGAACAATTCCGATTCTTGTTCGTAGACATCTACAGCCAGATAACCAATTTTACCAGACTTCAATCCCTCAATCACTGCTTGGGTATCAATCAGCGCTCCTCGACTAGTATTAATTAGCATCACACCTGGCTTAATCTGTTTTATAGCTTCAGTGTTAATTAAGTGATGGGTTTCAATAGTCAAGGGGCAATGCAGGGAAATAATATCGGAATTGGCAAATAGCTCAGGTAGTTCTACATACTTTCCACCCAGCGCCTCCAATTCGGGATTGCGATAAACATCATAGGCGAGTATGTGACAGCCAAACCCCTTCATAATCTGTCCTAAAATCAGACCGATTTTGCCAGTGCCAACAATTCCCACTGTACGTTCATGCAAATTAAATCCCAACAGTCCATCTAAAGAAAAGTTGCCTTCTCGGACACGGTTATAGGCACGATGAATTTTGCGATTTAAGCTCAAAATCAATCCGACGGCGTGTTCTGCAACCCCATAAGGTGAATAAGCGGGAACACGCACAACGGTAATTCCTAAATCTGCTGCGGCTTGTAAGTCTACATTGTTAAACCCTGCACAGCGAAGGACAACCAGACGAGTTCCCCCTGAGGCGAGAAGTTCTAAAGTTGGGGCATCAACCTGATCGTGGACAAATACACAAACCGCCGGAAATCCAGCAGCCAGAATAGCCGTATCTCGATTTAAACGGGGTTCAAAAAACACTAACTCGTGTTGAATAGGAGAATTTGCAGCTGACAAGAACTGGCGATCGTAGGCTTTTGTACTGAAAACTGCTACTTTCATGCAAAACCTCAGACTTTATGTATGCTGCACGGTGTTCGAGTAGATAATACCTCGATCTTTAGAAAAGCGATGTCTACAACGAGCGTAGTTGCGGCATTTTTAAATATTTTTTAATCGTTTACTCTGGCAGGATAAGTTATACCAATTCAAAATTCACGCATTCAAAATTCAAAATTAGGAAACAAAGTACACAACGGTTCGTCTCAAAACCTGATATGAAGCGTGTTCTACTCCTGAATTCTGCTGTATATGCAGCTTCACAAAGAAAAAGTATAAGTCAGGAATATATTTATGAGTAGCTTAGTCTTATTATTAATTGGTTTGGGAACATTATTCTTGGTTTTCAATACTAGAGATGAAATTAATCGCATTACTGCTATGATTAGCGGGACAATTCTTTTGATTTGGGGTTTGGCTCTAGCCCCTTTGTCATTTCAATTACTAATTGAGATTGTTTCAGTTTTAGCAGCTTTCTCTGTTTGTATGCGTTGTTTAGGTTGTGGTTTTAACCGCGATTGATTTTTCACTTGATAACTTATAAGTTTAAAGTAAGATTTATAAATTCTGCTTCTAAGTAGAACAGGCGGGAAAAATCAAACTATGTTAATAAAAGTAAAGTGGACTAAAACCCTCTTTCCTTCTGCCTTCTGCCTCCTGCCTCCTGCCTGAACCTGATGATAAATATTCACAGCGACTTACTTATTGTTAAAAGAGAATTCAGAAGTCAAATGCCCCATGCCCAATCATTACCGATATATTATTTTTTACAAACCATACGGCGTTCTCAGCCAGTTTACAAAAGATGCCCCTACACATAGCACCCTAAAAGATTATATTGATGTGTCTGATGTGTATCCTGTGGGACGCTTAGATTGGGATAGTGAAGGATTGCTGCTGTTAACAAACGATGGACAATTGCAACATCGCCTTGCCCATCCGCGTTTTGGTCATAAACGTACTTACTGGGTACAGGTAGAGCGAATTCCAGATGCAGAAGCTATCAAAAGGTTGCAAACAGGTGTGGAAATTCAAGATTACCGCACTCAACCAGCAGAAGTTAAGCTTCTATCAGAAGAACCACAGCTACCTGAACGCACCCCACCAATTAGATTTCGTAAAAATGTACCGACAGCTTGGCTGGAAATGACTTTAACAGAGGGAAAAAACCGTCAAGTTCGGCGCATGACTGCGGCTGTTGGCTTTCCGACTTTGCGACTGGTCAGGGTCAGTATTGCTCACCTACAATTAGATGACCTACAATTGGGTCAATGGCGCGACCTCACCGCTTCTGAAATTCATAATTTTAGTAAATCGAAAAGTTTTCCCCCAAAAACCGCCCCATCAGAGGAATTCGCTAATAATTCCAAAGACTCAATCCGCTAGGGATTTCCAACATTACTAAATTTCTTTATACCGCGAATTCCCAGCCAAGCTCCTCCAGAGGAGATTAACAACAACGGTGTTAACCAATCACCCCAACGCACATATAAAGTCTTTGTCTGTCGCCGATAAATTGTTTCAGCATGAGTTTCGTAGGTATTATATCCAGACATCCACAAGGTTCTGCCATGAGGGTCTATAAAGGCTGAATATCCGGTATTAGTTGCCCGTGCTGACCAGCGATCGCTTTCAATTGCCCGCATGATATCCTGTGCATGATGCTGGAATGGCATGGATGCAGTGTAATGGGCATCGTTAGAAGAACTGATAATAAATTGTCCACCCGCCGCCGCTTGACGGCGAAATTGTTCGGGAAAAGCAGATTCATAGCATATACTAGCGATCGCCCGCCCAAAAGGAGTGTCAAATATCTGATTTGCTGAACCGGGAACTTGGTGTGCCTCCAAAGGCGATAAGCGTTGAATTAACCCGCCTAAAATTCCTTCAAAGGGAATATATTCTCCCAAGGGTACTAGCTTGGACTTATCGTAGCGGCTGACAATTTCACCCTTACTGTTGAAAGTAAACAAGCTAATTGTATAACTGTCTCCCCGTTCGCCAAAAGCTCCAATCCAAGCAACTACGCCTTTTTCCTTCACGGCTGCGACTAAGGCCGTTTCCAGCAAGTTACGCTGGAAAATAGGTAAGGCTCCTTCTGGGGTGAGGACTGCATCTACACCTTGGTCTGCTAAAGTTAGATATCCATTGGTATAGTTTTCTTGGGCGCGACGAAACCCTTCAGAACTTCGTAAAAGTCGGTTTGGAATATTACCCTGAACAATCCCCACTTTCAAGGCTGCTTCTGGGGGTTGGGCAATGGGACGGCTATATAAGATAAAACCAATAAGGTGTAGGGTAATTAATAGTCCTGTGGCGATCGCCAAATATTTATTAACGAACCGCAGAGGCGCAAAGGACATCTTGGTATCTTGTCGGTTTATATACGCTTCAGCAATTAAGCCATTAACAGCAACGATCGCAGCTGTCACAGTATTAGGCCCAGACAGTTGCCCTAGATGTACAATTACGAGATTGTGCGGGCTTTGTGTGTAAGCAAGAGAACTCCACCATAAAGGGCCTGCACTCCACAGACTCTCTAAGCCGCACCAGACGGCTGTACCAATCAGTAACCGTAACCACGGTTTTTGTCCGGCTAGGCGAACCATAACAGCTGCCCAAATAGCAAGAAATACCCCTCCCAAGACACTGATAAATCCCCAACAAAAAAGGGTGATTGCCAGACTTGGCAACCACGGAACGCCCAACCAAGTCATGGGATGAATTCCGGTAATCCAAGATAGGGCGACACCGTGATAACCGATACCCCAGAGGAAAGCAGGGGGGAATTTGTTTTTACCTTTGGCTGAAGTGACAACTAGCACCCATAAGGGAACTATGGCAATCCAAGCCAACAACCATGCACCTACTGGGGCTACAGTTAGCCCCATTAAAATGCCGCTAGCTAAGGCGATTAAATAAGGGAGTAAGGCGGTTAACCTCTCCCCCTGCTTTTTACTCTGCTTCTTCTGCATCGGCAGCATCAGGTGGAATTATTGCTACTCCGGTAATAGCATCGTCTTCATCTAAACGCTGCACTCTGACTCCAGTTGCCGATCGCGATTGGATAGAAATCGCATTCACCGCTTGACGGATGATAATACCGCGATTTGTCACCATCATGATTTCATCATCATCGTTGTTAACAATGCGTAGGGTTGCTAGCTTGTCTTTAGTTTTGCGGTTTTTGAACTTGGTTGCCATTAAACCCTGACCAGCACGATTTTGCAGCCGGAATTGGGCAACTGGGACGCGCTTACCATATCCACCCATTGTAATTACCAACACCCAAGGGCCAACAATGCCACTGCTAGACACTTCTGCGGACTCTTCAGTAATTTCGGTAATTTCGATATCTTCTGTTTCGATTGTTTCGATATCTTCAATTTCTGCTTCTGCAACATCCAAACTTTCCAGAATTGCTGCAGGGAGAATATCCATACCCACAAGTTCATCTTTATTTTTGAGTTTCATGGCTTTCACTCCACGAGTCGCCCTACTTAAAGGACGCAGTTGTTCGTGGTTGCATCGGAAGTGAATCGCCATCCCGTTACGAGAACCAATGATTACACTATCCTCGACTCTAGCGCGTCTCACCCAGCGGAGTTGGTCGCCTTCTTCTAAGGAAATGGCAATCAAACCATTGGCGCGAATGTGACTAAACGCTGCCAATTCGGTTTTCTTGATATTGCCACCTTTGGTGAGCATAACCAGATATTCTTCGCTGCTAAACTCGTCAACCGGTACAATCGAGGTGATTTTTTCCTCTTTGGGAATCGGTAACATCTGGACGATTGGTGTCCCACGACTGGTACGCGAACTCGCTGGGATTTGATAGGCTCTTAGGCAATAAACAACACCACGTTCGCTAAAGAATAAAATACTGTCGTGATCGCAGCAAGTTAAGAAATGCTCAATGGTATCATCATCTTTCACCTTGGCTGCGGCTTTGCCTCTGGTAGCACGGCTTTGGGCTTCAAAGGTGTTAACTGGCATCCGTTTGATGTACCCTTGCTCTGTCACCAGAATTATCGCTTTTTCATTGGCAATGAGGTCGCGATCGTCTAATTCCCCTTCCCCTGGTAAAATCACCGTGCGGCGGGGTGTGGCGAAGTTAGTTTTCAGTTGTGTGACTTCGGTTTCAATGATTTCTAGCACTCTCTCCCGGCGTGCCAAAATATCTTGTAAATCAGTGATTTTCGCTTGTAATTCTTCGTGTTCCAGACGAATTTTGTCTGCTTCTAAGGCAGTCAAGCGCCGCAATTGCATTTGCAAAATCGCATCTGCTTGTACTTCTGAAAGTCCGTAAGTTGTGATTAATTCGCCTTTAGCAGTGGGTGCATCGGGAGCATGACGAATTAAGACAATAATTGGATCTAAATGAGACAGGGCTATTAATAACCCTTGCAGAAGATGGTCGCGTTCCTCGGCTTTCCGCAGTTCGTAGCGGGTGCGTCTGGCAATGGATTCGATGCGGAAATCCAAGAAGACGGTTAAAAACTGCTTGAGGGTGAGTACTTGCGGTTCGCTATTCACCAACGCTAGCATATTCGCGCCGAAGTTGGCTTGCAGTGGTGTTTGCTTGTAAAGGTTGTTCAACACGACGCGGGGATAAGCATCACGCTTGAGTTCGATGACAACTCGCATCCCGTCGCGATCGCTTTCATCCCGGATATCTGCAATGCCCTCTAGACGCTTCTCATTCACCATTTCGGCGATTTTTTCAATCAGCGCCGCTTTGTTGGTTTGATAGGGCAATTCGGTGATGATAATTGCTTCTCTATCTGGGCGTCCCCGTTGTTCAACGGTTTCAATGTTAGCGACACCACGCATGGTAATAGAACCACGCCCGGTAGTGTAAGCTTCACGAATGGCAGATGTTCCCAAAATTTGCGCCCCAGTCGGAAAGTCTGGGCCGTGGACATACTGCATTAATTCGATGTCGGTGATTTCGGGATTGTGGATGACAGCCACCAAAGCATCAATCAATTCGCCCAAGTTGTGGGGCGGAATATTGGTGGCCATGCCTACGGCAATCCCAGAGGAACCATTGAGCAATAACTGCGGAATTCGTGCTGGTAAAACTGTCGGTTCTTGTTGGGAACCGTCGAAGTTATCGGCGAAATCTACGGTTTCATACTCGATGTCGTGGAGTAAACCAGCACTAGTTAAAGCTTGCAAGCGGCATTCTGTGTACCGCATGGCGGCTGGCGGATCGTTGTCTACCGAACCAAAGTTACCATGTCCGTTAACTAGGGGCGATCGCATGGAAAAATCCTGCGCCATCCGCACCAAAGCATCATACACAGCTGTGTCACCGTGGGGGTGATATTTACCCAATACTTCACCCACTACACGGGCGCATTTCTTAAAGGGGCGATCGTGGAGCAGACCTAGCTCGTGCATTGCGTAAAGAATGCGACGATGCACAGGTTTTAGACCATCCCTGGCATCTGGCAGCGCCCGACCCACTATCACGCTCATGGCGTATTCCAGATAAGACTGCGACATTTCGTTTCGCAAGTCTGTCGGGATAATCCTCTCCTGTGAGGTTGTCATAACCTAAAAATCTCCAAAAATCGTAGATTTTAGCTCTTTTACTCAACAAAGCGCAAAATTATTCTAAATTGCTCTTGAATAATTGCTATAATTTGATACAATCTTAACATATATTGCTTTTTATTGCCTGGGCAGCTAACTCAGCCGCTTATTTGATCCGTAGCTTCTCTCTGGGATTTGAGTTGAGATGCGATCAGGGGAACTTTCGGGGCAAGAAAAAATCCCATCAAACTGGCAAAAAGGATCGGCGTCAAAGGACTCAAGTTAGTCAGTTTTGATAGTAGCAAAGTCGTACTTATAGGTGTGCGGGTTACGGCTGCGTTGACAGCCGCCATTGTACAAATCATCGCCAGGGCAGGATCGAGTCCTGGAATTAAGACTGCTACTGCTTTACCAATGCAAGCACCAGTGAAAAATAGGGGAATGATGAATCCACCGCGCCACCCACCTGTTACTGTAATGCTAATGGCAGCCATTTTCCCAAGAGCTAGAGTTAAGAGAAAAACAGCACCAAAGTTAGCTCTCAGGACTGAATCTAACTCTTCATGTCCAAAATAACGGGTAAGGGGTAATAAAACTGCTAAAATGCCAAGTCCCACTCCTGCTAGTGTTGTGCGTACATAAATGGGAACAGGAGTTGATGCAGAGACGCCCAGACGTGAAACAGCTTGCCAAAAAGCATCGCAGCCGCGAAAAATACCTATAAAAATCCATCCCGCCACTGCCCCGATAATTCCAAACACGATCGCGATCGCAAAATCATCAATCCTTTCTAAGTGATACTGAGGAAAATGCCAAGTAGGGGCTATACCCATATGTGTAATTGCTGCAAACACCAGATAGCTAGCGCAACTCGAAACAATGGCTGGCATTAAAGCTTCGTAATATTCCACAATATGCTCGTGGTGCAAAATCTCTAAAGCGAACATCGCACCACCAAGAGGTGAGCCAAACAAGGCAGTAAAGCCAGCCGCCATTGCTGCTAAACTCATGGTTCTGAGGTCTTCACCTTGGAGTTTTAAGCGATCGGCAATCCAAGTACCAAAAGAACCTGTTACCTGTACGAGTGGTGCTTCTGGGCCAGCACTACCACCTGCTGAGATGCTGACTAGAGAAGCAAGAATCATTGAAGGATTTTTGCGAACATCTAGGCGGCCGCCACGAAAATGAATATTATCAACAATCACAGCGATTTCACCGGGATTTCCCAAATAATGAATCACCAGACCGATAATTAAGCCGCTAAGTGGCATCACTATCAGCAGGCTAAAACCCTCAAATCGCTGGAGTCTGTGAGTTAAAAACTCTAGAATATTCCAGTACAACGCCGCAAATAGACCACCAGCAGTCCCCACGGCTATCCAGCGGATAACCCACTGCGAAATCATTAGGGGATTACGCTTTACCAGTCCAAAAAGTTGAGCAAATGTCCAGCGTTGAGTTTGATTACTAGCGGGGGGCTTGTTTGGTAACACTGCTTATTTCCTATTTGTGAAACCTAGAGTACTGAATATTTACGCTTTTTATGGTAAGGGGTATTTAGTTTAGTAAATCATTTTTGGTCTACAAATAGCGATATTTTTGACGGACTATAAAAAAGGGCGTACATCTGTACGCCCTTAAAATATTTATCTGCGTAGGCATAGCCCAACCTAGACATTGCACCCTCTTTAACGAGAATAAGGATTATTGAAGGTTTCCCAAGCAGCAATGGCCGCCTTTTGCACGCGAAAGCTGAAGTCTACTAAGTCTTTCATCAATAAGTGCCAGTTTCTCTCAGCTTCATCCTGAATTACCGCCCAAGAGTTTTCTAAGCGATCGCGTTGTATCAGTTTCCTTCCTTCAATTAATTCCCGTGCTTGACGCACAACTTTCAAATAGGTTTCACGGGTGAGAGTACCTGCGGAATCAGCCTCAGCTTGAGCGCGTCTTTTTAGCGCCTCAATTAACGCTTTGGTTTCGCGTTTTACCTCATCAGTTTCACCAGCCATTTCGGTTTCCACTAATTTGTCGGTTTCAGAACTTATTTTTACAATTACTATGGATTCAGTAGATTCGATATTGTTAGAATTCATACTTAAAACATCCTTAATTGCAAAGTTTACTCTCCAATAAAAATTGCACTCTATCTTAATAGTCATTAGCCATTTTTTTATTTGACAAAGGACAAATGACTAATGACAAATTAATAAGCTTTTGTTGGCAGTTGTTGCTCTAGTTTCAGCAATGCTGCAACTCGCATTTCTGTAGCTGGATGACTAGAGAACAAGTTACCTAAAAACTGTCCAGAAATGGAATTGATAATTAATAACGGCTCATAAGCTGGATTAGCATTTAAAGGCATTTGCTTTGCTGAAGCTTCTAAGCGTTGCAATGCCCTAGCTAAAGCGCGGGGATTACCAGTTAATCTCGCAGAACCGGCATCAGCAGAAAATTCTCGCGTGCGCGAAATTGCTAGCTGAATAATTGTCGCAGCCAGTGGAGCAAGCATGACTGTTAATAAAACTCCTATTGGATTTCCACCTCTGTTGTCATCTCGCGAACTACCGCCAAACCATAAGCTGTAACTAACCATTTGGGCTAAGAATGAAATCGCACCAGCTACAGTAGCAGCAACAGCTTGAGTGAGAGTGTCACGATTAATAATATGGGTTAGCTCGTGGGCGATAACGCCTTCGAGTTCATCCTCTGGCAATATATTTAAAATACCTTCAGTGACAGCTACAGCAGCATGTTCTGGATCGCGCCCTGTAGCGAAGGCATTAGCACCCTGGCTTGGAACGATATAAACTTTAGGCATAGGAATGTTAGCGCGATCGCTCAATTTCTGCACCATCCGATAAAGTCCTGGTGCTTCCCTTTCACTTACAGGTTGCGCTTGGTATACTGCTAGGGCAATTTTATCTGATTGATACCAAGAAAACAGGTTGGTTGCTGCTGCCAAGCCAATCCCGATAATCAAACCACTAGAACCGCCAATTACCCAGTAACTAATTGCAATCAAAAGAGCACTTAGTGCAGCAAGCAAAGTAGCCGTTTTCAATTGATTTGTCATGTTTTTGCTCTCCTGCTAATGCTGTGTAAATTTTTTCGAGAACAGCATTACTTCAGCTATATTTTGATTTTATCCAGCTAAACTTAAAAATATGGTATAGAAAACCTATCAGATAAGTACGGTTTTCCTACTTAAGTTTTAATAATACTAATTTAATTATAGAATCAACATTAATAAATAGTAAAAACAACATCTATCTATAGGCAGAAATTACAATGGTGATGCTTAAATTAGGCTATGTATACACCATTAGTTAAGATCGATTTACTTATAAAGATTCTGAGTCTATTCCTTCTGCTTGATATATTTGTTGGGAAAATAGCTGAAAATCTAATTCGCACGCCTTCAAAGCTTCAGTGGCTTGTGAGTATTTTGGGGCATCAAACAAATCGCGATCGCGGATTTTAGGCAACCAAGAACGCAGTTTATTTAATTCCGCCTCGTTCTCTTCTAATTCTGCAAAGGTGAGATTACCTATTTTCCGTTCCTCGCTCAATTCGCGATGCAAATCCCGACATTGCCCCAAAAACTCTTGATATTCTCGATCTGCCTGCTGTTGAAAACGATTTACCAACATAGCATTTTGATCGGGTTCATCAATCCAAATAGTCAATAAATCTGCTTCACCACCACCTGCTGTAATGTCTGCTTTCAATTCTGCTAAATATTGTTGCAAGTCTTCTCTATGCGGTAGCACGCACACCGACTGCTGTAGATAAAGTGCGCCCCAACCCTTGAGTTTACGCCAAACATACACCCGTTGCGTTGAAGGCTGTGCGGGTACTTTGTACACCAATAAGTTCCAACACTTTCTGTCCATAGATAGATTGTAACAGGTGTTGCATTAAATCGATTTTATTGTTAGTCTACTTATGAAACACCTGTTGCATTATAGAAAAATTATGAGTCTGAATCATAAAGTCAGAAGCTCACTTATTGGTTCTCAAGAATTACAGAGTTGATGTAGTAAAAGCCAGTCAGGTAAACAGGAAATATGCAACTACAAAATAAATTTTTCCAGACAATTCCCCGCACTGTTTGGGTATTGGGATTTGTCAGTTTGCTGACAGATATTAGCTCTGAGATGATTAATTCTGTATTGCCCTTATTTTTGGTATCAGTTTTAGGGGCGAATGTTTTGACTGTGGGCATCATCGAAGGCATTGCAGAAGCAACAGCTTCAGTTTTAAAAATCTTTTCGGGAGCGTTGAGTGATTATCTAGGACATCGTAAAGGATTAGCGGTGTTTGGGTACGGCTTATCCACCTTTGTTAAACCACTATTTGCTGTAGCTAGCAGTCCAACTGGGGTGTTAATAGCTCGATTTGGCGATCGCATTGGTAAAGGTATTCGGGTAGCGCCCCGCGATGCCTTAGTCGCCGATTCCACCGATCCAGAGGTACGCGGTGCAGCTTATGGATTGCGTCAATCCCTTGATACTATCGGAGCATTTTTGGGGCCTTTGGCAGCATTCACCCTGATGACTGCTTCCAAAAACAACTTCCGCCTGGTTTTTTGGCTAGCACTCATCCCTGGATTTTTCGCAGTCGCTTTATTAACAGTAGGAGTACGCGAACCACAAACAAGTGAAACTCAAGGAAACCGAAGCAATCCTCTGCAATGGCAAGCTTTACGCAGCTTGAGTCAAGGATACTGGGTACTTGTAGCAGTGGCATTGTTATTCAATTTAGGCAACTCCAGCAATGCTTTTTTGTTGCTGCGAGCAGAACAAACAGGCATTTCTGCCTCACTTATACCATTGACATTAATGGTGATGAACATTGCCTACTCATTCAGCGCCTACCCATTAGGAATACTTTCCGATCGCGTGGGTAAATTTGGGTTACTGGTAGGCGGATTTCTCCTATACGCTTTAGTCTATCTGGGTTTCGCTTTTGTGCAGACACCTTGGCAAGCGTGGGGATTGTTTGCCCTTTATGGTCTACATCTGGGCATGAGTAAAGGATTGCTATTGGCGCTAGTGGCAAATAGTATACCTGCAAATCTGCGTGGCACTGCTTTTGGATTCCTCAACTTAGCTGTGGGATTAGCGCTTTTACCTGCCAGTTTGCTAGCTGGTGGGTTATGGCAAACACTGGGAGCAGAGGCGACATTTATTACTGGAAGCTTGTTTGCGTTGGCAGCTGTATTATTGTTAGTTTCTCAAAAAAACAAATATTGAAAAGCAAAAATGGTATCCTTGATTTGAAATCAAATCAATGGCGATGGAGCTCGCCGAAACCGCCTTTCCAGTCCGAAAATTCATCACTGGAAGGCTGATGGCTCCTACTTTCCTTGCTAACTGCGGGAGAGTAGGGCTTGGCTAAATGCATTACCTGACTCCCCTGTAGAAAGTATCTCTCTACAAATCGCACCTCAAGGAGTCATGGTATGAAACACTTTCGTCAGTTTGAACCATTTATTGCCTTACCTCATTTAATCAAGTGGTTGCCTATCTCCTTTGTGGTTGGCATTGTTGCTGGAACAGCTTCTGCGGCTCTTTTAGCATCATTAGAATGGGCAACTGATTGGCGAGAATCACATCGCTGGATTATCGCTTTGCTTCCCTTTGGTGGCTTCTTGAGTGGTTGGATTTATCATCAATTTGGTCGGACTGTAGAAGCAGGAAATAACCTTTTACTCGAAGAAATTCATAACCCCAAAAAGATTATTCCTTTTCGTATGGCTCCTCTTGTTTTACTAGGAACAGACCTTACCCATTTATTTGGTGGTTCAGCCGGTCGTGAAGGTACAGCATTACAAATGGGTGCTTCTTTGGCAGACCAGTTAACTAAAATATTGCATTTTCAAGGGGCTAATCGCAGAATTTTGTTAACGGCAGGTATCAGTGGGGGATTCGCTTCAGTTTTCGGTACTCCCTTAGCTGGAACCGTATTTGGTCTAGAAGTTTTAGCGATTGGTAAAATTCATTACGACGCTCTTTTTCCTTCTTTAATTGCTGCGATCGTCGGAAATCAAGTAACTTTACTATTAGGTTTACATCATACAGCATACCGACACGCTCCCTCTATACCGCCGCTCACAATTTGGGGATTGATTGCTGCGATTATTGCAGGTGCAATTTTTGGAATTGTCGCGAGATTCTTTGCTAAAGTAACTCACAAAATTAGCCACTTATTTAAAGCAAAAATATCTTATCCTCCACTGCGTCTTTTGATCGGTGGTGCGATGATAGCAGTAATTGTTGGGTTAAGTGGTACAACTAAATACATTGGGCTTGGTATCCCTACTATTGTTGATTCTTTTTTCACTCAGCTACCTCCTTGGGATTTTGCAGCCAAATTGGGTTTGACTGCTCTAACTTTAGGAGCAGGTTTTAAAGGAGGAGAAGTTACGCCTTTATTTTTTATTGGTGCAACTTTAGGTAATGCTTTGTCGTTACTTTTAGCGTTACCTGCACCACTGTTAGCAGGAATGGGATTTGTGGGTGTATTTGCGGGTGCAGCAAATACACCTTTGGCATCCACCTTAATGGGAATTGAATTATTTGGTCTGGAATCGGGGGTATTTATTGGTATTGGTTGTGTAGTTAGCTACTTATTTTCAGGTCATTCTGGAATTTACTCAGCACAGCGTATTGGGTTGAGTAAATACTCTGCTGTATATTTAGAAGAAGGGGTGACTTTGGCTAATTATGGACGAGAAAAAGTTGAGCCAAAAATTGGTTTACCTGATGATGGCAAAGAAGGAGGAAATAATTCTTAAGAATAATTTTTTGATGCAATGAATGAATAATTGGGAAAGTGCGTATTTTACTACCGTAGGCATCGCATAGTCAGAAATCGCTATTGTATAAAGGAAAGTAGCCACTCAATCAAAAAGAGAGGGGAAAATCGCACATAAATTTGCTGGGCAAAAGGTGTCTGAAATCCTGAAATACAAGAAGGGTAGTATAAGACAAGCTCCACTCCCGGAAGAATCGCCCAGTTGGGATGAGTTTTGTGAAATGTTATGGGAAGAGATTGAAGCGGGTGCTGAGGTAAATCAACCGGGTTTTAAAGTTGTTCGCAAGTTATTAAGCGATAAGAGGTTTGACAAATGAAGAATCATGGATTTGGCAAACTAATTACCTTTCTAAGTCAATTAGAACAAGAGACAATTAGTTACACTTTAGCTCATCATCGCGATGAAACTATTATGGTAAATGTGGCGGTGGCTGGAGAACGATGGGAAGTGGAATTTTTTGAGGATGGTTCGGTTGAAGTAGAACGATTTATTAGTAGTGGAGAGATTAATGGGGAGGAGGTTTTTAGCGAACTATTTGCTATGTATTCAGAGCCAGAAACTAATTCTGCCAAATATACCCAAAATGCTAATTTTACAACCACGACATGAAGGCGATCGCATTGTATCTTAATCTAGAGAATGGGAAGTATTAACCAATCCTACAGTATCTCAATAAATCGGCGTAATCCCTAGCTCTTGTAACTCTTTGAATATCAATTTTTTGCACTCAGCTTGAGGATAATAGTATTTTTCAGATTCATAGAAGTCTTTCTATTCTATTAAATAATAGAGGTTTCTTTGGCTTTTTTCTTTAGAAAAGCTGAGAGGAACGTAATCAAATACATACCTTGATGTAAATAAATAGCATGGATATTCTTCTTCATTTTTTATGTTCCAAATAACTTCTTGCTCAAAAGCAAAAGTTCCTTTTTCTATTGTTACTCTGACACCAAACGGTTCAATATCTCTAATTTTATCGCCAATATTACCATTGTGGCTATAATGATTAGTTTCAATTAATTCATAAAATTTTATACTAAATGAAGATCGGTCAATTTTTGACACTGAATACTTTCCTTTAGCAGTAACAATGATTGCTTGTCCTGCTCCAGATGCCATGTCTACAGTGCCATCTTCATTAAAAAGTAAATAATGAAAGTAGCCATAGTAGTGAGGATTTGCATTTAAACAACCGATTCCGAAAACGTTTTGCATAAATATCTATATGTAGAATAGATTAGAAACTAAAGTATAGCTTTTGAGTACGACTACCAAACATAAAGATACAAACTATTTAACTTGGCATTTATTCAACTTTTTCCTGGAATGCGATCGCACCTTATACTGACTATTTTTATTTACTAAATCATCGCTTCCAATTCTTCCAAAGCTTGAAAACTTCCTACTTGCCAGCTACGTTCCACAGCAGCAGGGATAATCTCAGTAATAGCTATATCTTCAAAATTAGGACTGGTGTCAGATTTTATGTATTTCCCCTCTTTCAACAAATAAATAGAAAGGCTCCCGCTATCGTAAACCCATAGTTCTGGAACTCCAATGGCTTCATAAGCATCAAGAGTAGTTTTTGATGTGACATCAGTTTCAATTGCTAAATTAGGCGGTGGATCGTCAGGTTGTAAGCGGCGACGACCAATCATTTGTTGATAATTCTGAATATAAAAGCAAGCATCAGGTTCAACTCCTGCTAAACCTTGCTTTTTAAAGGTGGTGGAACCAAAAGGTTGATATCTGATATCTTTAGCCTTCAGCAATATTTTGACAATATCAGAAATTAAATCTTTAGGTATTTCATGTTCTGGTAAAGGAGCCATAATTTCTAAAATACCCTGGCTATAGGCAATTCGTGTAATTCTTTTTTGTCCCAATTCTTGTAATATAGATTCAAATTCTTCCCACTTAACATCTGGAATTGTTACTGTGCTACCAGGCGCTAACTGCATCTGGCTAACAGCTTTTAAAACCGGAATAGCAGCAGTCACGTCGCTTCGCTCCAATTCAAGATTCAAAATTCAATATCTGTCAGGTTGCGGTGGATAATACAGCCCACCGTAACCTTTAGATTAATAAAATGAGTTTAACAAAAGCGACTAAAAGCGATCGCTCTACACCTTAAACTTCTCGGTAATCCGCTTCATCGCCTCTTCGACATTCTCCCGGCTGTTAAACGCCGATATGCGGAAGTAACCTTCACCCGCAGCACCAAAGCCTGAACCAGGTGTCCCCACAACGTTGACAGTTTGCAGCAACTTATCAAAGAATTCCCAACTGGACAAACCATTAGGCGTTTTTACCCAAACGTAAGGTGCATTCACGCCTCCATAAACTGATAATCCGGCGGCTGTGAGTTTCTCACGGATAATTTTGGCGTTTTCGAGATAGAAACTAACCAATCCCTTGATTTGTGCTTGTCCTTCTTCGGAGTAAACCGCCTCCGCTCCCCGTTGGACGATGTAAGAAACGCCGTTGAATTTGGTAGACTGGCGACGATTCCACAGTTTCCACAGTTCGACATCGGAACCATCGGCGGCTTTTGCTGTGAGTGTCTTTGGTACTACGGTTAACGCACAACGGGTTCCTGTAAAACCTGCATTTTTGGAGAAAGACCGAAATTCGATCGCAACTTCTCTTGCACCTTCAATTTCATAAATTGAGTGCGGAAGCGACGGATCGGTGATATAAGCTTCGTAGGCTGCATCAAAGAAAATAATCGAGTTATTAGCTTTGGCATATTCTACCCACGCCTTTAAATATTCCTTGGTAGCAGTTGCGCCAGTGGGGTTATTGGGAAAGCAGAGATAAATTAAATCGACTTTCTTTGAAGGAATCTCGGCGGTGAAGTTGTTATCAGCTGTAATTGGTAGATAAACTAAACCCTCAAATTCGCCTTTATCGTTAGCATCCCCAGTATTTCCCACCATCACATTAGTGTCTACATATACGGGATAAACGGGGTCAGTAACGGCAATTAGATTGTCATGACCAAAGATTTCTAGAATATTGCCGGTGTCGCACTTGGAACCGTCAGAGATAAAGATTTCCGAAGCATCTATATTGGCTCCCCGTGCTTGGAAATCTTGAGTAGCAATTTTCTCCCGTAACCAAGCGTAGCCTTGCTCTGGGCCGTAGCCTTTGAAGGTATTGCGATCGCCCATTTCTTCCACAGCTTTAATCATCGCTGTGCGGCAAGCCTCCGGTAGAGGTTCGGTAACATCGCCAATCCCCAGCCGGATGATTTTAGCATTACTGTTTGCTTCTGCAAAGGCATTCACCCGCCGAGCAATTTCTGGAAACAGATAACCCGCTTTCAGCTTCAGGTAGTTGTCGTTAATAGTTGCCATTATGTAGATTATGAAAAACGCCCTCAAATAGCTTACTGCTAATTTATGAGGGCGATAACTTTGTTATGGGGAGTGGGAAGTGAGGAGTGGGGGGACAAGGGGACAAGGGGACAAGGGGACAAGGGGACAAGGGGACAAGGGGGACAAGGGGGAATTATTGAACAAGTCTCTCCCTTGTCTCCCCCCTCTTCCTTGTCTACCTTGTCTCTTCTCCATGCCCAATGCCCAATGCCCCATGCCCAATTAGACATTTACTGGTTGTTTATTATCGGCTGAATAACTGTTGCGATCGCCAATTTGGAACTGCGTGATTGATTCTTGTCCTGTAATCAATCTTGCTCCACGATTACGGGTGAAATAGCTCCATGCCCACTGAATCATTACTACTAATTTGTTGTTAAATTCAATTAAGAAGTAGATGTGAATAAATAGCCAAAACAGCCATGCAACGAAACCTTTCAGCTTGGTAAAGCCCAAATCGACTACAGCAGAATTATGCCCAATCATTGCCAAACTACCATAATCGGTATAAGCAAAGGGTGGCAAATTGTTTCCTACAAGCCGCTTTTGGACTAGTGCTGCTACATATTCACCTTCTTGCTTGGCTACAGGTGCAACACCAGGTAGCGGTTTACCATTTTGATGAGAAAAATTTGCTAAGTCGCCAATTACAAAAATATTCGGATGTCCTTTAATACTCAAGTCAGGTTCAACGATAATCCGTCCAGCGCGATCGCACTCAGCACCTGTGCGTTCTGCTAGCACTTTTCCCATTGCTGAAGCTTTTACACCTGCTGCCCATAATACCGTTTTTGAAGCAATTTCTTTAACTTCTTCGCCTTGTTTGAGGGTAACAGTATCATTTTCAATATTTGTTACCAGTGTTTTTGTCTGGACAACCACCCCTAAGCGCGTCAGGGATGCTTCCGCTTCTTGTGATAACTCTGGTGCAAAGGGTGGCAAAATCCGATCCAACCCTTCTAATAGCAAAATTTTGGCTTCTGAGGTGTCGATGTTGCGGAAATCTTCTTTGAGAGTTTGATTTGCTAATTCTGCAATCGCACCAGCTAACTCTACACCTGTTGGGCCACCACCCACAATTACAAAGGTCAACCAAGCACGGCGTTTTTCTGGATCGGTTTCTTTTTCTGCGGCTTCAAACGCCGAAAAAATCCGGCTACGCATTTCTATCGCATCTTCTACTGTTTTCAAGCCTGGGGCAAATTCTTCCCAGTTATCTTTGCCAAAGTAGGAATGCTTCGCACCTGTGGCGACAATTAACGTATCGTAAGGTATTGCTTCGTCACCCACAATCACTTTTTGCGCTTCTGGATCGATATTATTCACCTCTCCCAACAGCACTTTCGTATTCTTGCTCTTGCTGAGAACAGAACGCAACGGTGAGGAGATATCAGCCGGAGATAGCGCACCTGTGGCGACTTGATATAAAAGGGGTTGAAATAGATGAAAGTTACGTTTATCAATCAGAGTAACGTTTACTGCTGCTTTGGCGAGTGTTTTTGCTGCATAAAGTCCACCAAAACCACCGCCAACGATTACTACTTTATGGGGTGGATTATTGTCAAGTGAATTTACCATAAGAAATATTATCGTGTATGCCGACTATTGTAACTATTCTTAACAGATTTGTATCAAAATTGTCATCATATATTTTGTATTGCTCTTTACATTTGAAAAAGTATTAAAGTAATCGAAACTACAGGATAAACAAAATTTTTAGGACAAAGGTACAGACAATAAGAGTTTGGGATATTTCAATCCCTGTTTATCTGTGTAGATTTATCAAAGGTAGATGTAGAATTTATGCAACTTTAGTCAGAAATAGTTGACTCTGGTGTTTGTGGCAAACGTGGTGAATGAGTTCGCCGCCAACGCCTAAAGCCATAGACAAGAGCAACAAAAATTAACAAATAGGGGCTGTAAACAATTAACCAAATACCCAGTTTAAGTAAGCCAACGGAAAATGCCCTCAAAGAATGGGTAGAGTTATTCCAAGTTTCCTTAACTTGCAAACCCAAGTCAGGTTGGGGACTGGTGCTAGAAACTGCTGCTTCTAGGTTCAGCGTAATAGTGGAATAAGCAACTTGATTTTGTAAGCTTTTTAGTTGGGCATCAATTTGTTCTATTGTTTGTCGGACATTACTCAGTTCTTGGGCAACACTAAGCACATCTCTGACAGAACCAGCCCGATCCATAATTTTTTGCAAATTGGCTTCAGTTTTTTGCAAATTGGTTAATCTGGCTTGGAAATCTACTAGGCGATCGCCTACATCTTCGGCAGTGATATTACGACTATTAACAGTGCCCAATTTAGCTAGTTGTTCTAGAGTAGGTTCTAGCCGATCCTCTGGTATCCGCAATTGGATTGTTGCTGTGTAACGCGGGTTGTCGTTTTTGGGTTGTTGTTGTTTCAACCCGATTAAATCCCCTTGCTGTTGATTGATAATTTGCGAAACAGCATCGACAGTCTTATCTACAGAGTTAACAGTCAAAGAGATTGCTGCCTTTTTGATCAGTTGGGGACGAGAACGCGCTATTGGTGCAGCTTCCGCCTTTTGGGAAATATTGTTTTCACGGGCACTTAATTGATTTACCCCATCATTAGCTGCAATTTGAGGTGCAGACTTATTTGCTGTCTGTTGGGAAGAGGCACAACTAGTGAAAATCACCCCTCCCAATAACGCACTTATAAATAAAGCAGATGTGCGCGGGAATTTAGTCGAAGTATACATAATCTACCCCCAGATAGATGAAGTTAAACCCAGTATTACTGAAGAAAAACTCAAAGCCTGTATTGTTGCGATTTATGTAACAGGGTTAGTCATTTTTATTTACAGAGCTTGATGAGATATCTCAAAAAGATTATTAGCAAGTCATTTGACGATTATTTCAAAAAATATTTGTAACAAGTCTGTTTGCCAGTAGGGTTGTAAAATTGCTTTCTGGTAGTTGATATTTTTGAAATTGTTTGATTTTGAAAATAAGTTACATCTGCGATCGCTGCTTGCAAATCTGCCTTTATACCAATTCAAAATAGCCTACGGTATCTTGTCGGTCAAAATTCTCTGGCACTTTCAGCAGCCTGTCTCAATGCTAAAAAAGCTTCTTTTAGAGGTTGGCTAACAGCACTGTCTGGTTCTGTTAGCACTAGCTGTTGGTAGGCTGATAAAAATTGCGATCGCAGCCGATGGAACAAATGCAGAAAGTGACGTACAAAGCTGATACAATCCAAAACCACAATCTCTATACCATCTGTACGGTCGTACATACTTGAGGCATATTCCTGAATACCTTTTTCGATCGCATCCGTCGTGATAAAAATATAGTTGTCAACCCGCTTGCCTGTGCTATTGATTTTTTGCAAAGCACGGTCAATATCTGCTAACGTGACGCGTCGGGTCTTCATTTCATAGCTGCTAATCACCTTCTCATCATCAACTAAAGTAATTTCCAAATCTCCCAAAGCTCCAGTCTGCTCGTCTGCTGCATTGTGGGATTCTAGAGGTAAAAAACGCTCTCCAATATATTGTTCTGCTACTTGATAGGCAGCAGCAACCATTAGTACAGGAAGGCGGCTTGAACCTCGGCAAGCCAAATGCTGTCTCAGGAGTGTGATAATTTCCTCTGCTGACAAAGGTATTGCGTCTTTCGACTTCTTCAGGTCAGCTAGTAGTGTTTCCATACGCTGCCGCTTCTCGTTCCGAGCGATAATTAGACAGCGAATGGTTTGGGCTAGCAGTTCCTCAGCAGTTATTCTGCCTTGATGAACATCATCAAGTAATTCCAGGGCAACTTCATAGAGTTTGGGCGGTCGTCCCACCAGATTGACTGCTGGGGTCAAGGTGATGTTGCGGTTACGTAATGCAGGGGTGAGGAACGCGGTAGTGGGATTACAGGGCAACTCGTGTTTGTTAATGAATGCTGTGATGTAACTTTCATCGTAGTAGCGCCCAGAGTAAGCATCTGGTGTACCTATTTCGGTGTAAGGCTTGCGGATATCAACATTCCCACGGTGAATTGCTGCCAAAGAGCAGGCCAGCAACAAACGAACTACAGCACGATTGCCTACATAGCGCGATACATAGTCAATTTTTTCGGCAATGCTGGGGTTGGTGACAATCGGTTGGACTATCGATGAAGAGGCTTTTTGTAAGGCTACATCAAGGATAGCTGCTGGGGTTGTGGACATGGAGCGATTTCTTCAACAGTAAGTGTGGAAGCTTGCGGGTCATAATTGAGCCAAAGTACTTCTTGCCGTAACTGCTTGATGGAATGGCAGTGTTTCAGGGGCGCTTTAATGCAGTTCCAGTCACCATATAGTTCCTGCATCAACGAACAATCATAGCCTGAAAGGGCCACTTTACCTTTAACTGAACGCAAAACACCCGCTAGTTGCCGATGCTGGTCGTCGGTCATTTCATAAGCGTAAGCCTTGCTATCCCCACGGGAATCGTGCGGGTAGGGAGGGTCACAGTAAAATAATGTTTCTGGACTATCGTAGCGTCGAATAATATCAATTGCTCGGTCGTTCTCAATTTGCACGCGTAGCAACCGTTGCACGATTTCAGGCAGATCCTCAACACTACCAAGCCACCGGGAAACTGCACCAGCCATTCCAGCGCGGCTAGTAAGTTTGCAGTGTGCCCATCGTCCTTGACTTGCGGTTTGTGCCAAGCCTGTTCTCACTTGTCGCGCCCGGACAAAAAATCGTCTAGCCCTTTCCAGGTCTGGCAAACTCTCTTCTTCTTTGCTAATAGCAATCCGAAATTCTTCACGCGAAAATGGGGTTAACCCAATCGCCTCGATGAGTTGGTCTTTTTGGTCGCGTAGTACGCGAAAAAAGTTGACTACCTGGCCATCAGTATCATTGTAGGTTTCTACAGGCGAAGGCTCCCGGTTTAACAACACGGCTGCTGAACCACCAAAGGGTTCGCAGTAGTGGGTTGTTTTTGGTAACAAGGGTAAGAGCCAGTCTAAATGACTGTACTTGCCGCCATACCAACCAAATGCAATTTTCTTTGCCATGAAAGCCAACCTCAGGATGAATAACCAGTAACAAGTGGTAAAAATAAAGTATTTTCAATTTCTTCTCGCACACTCCGGCTGACGTAGCAATCACTATTCAAACATACTATTAGTAACAAATTGGCATAGTAGTATTGATCTAGTAACTTCTTCTGTTTCTTACTAAAATTATCGAAATGCCAAGTTTCGCCTAAGCTTCGATATCGAACTATAGTATCTCTTAAAAGATCTCCCCAAGCTTGACCTTTTTCTTCCCACCAGCTTTCTAATACTTCCTTACTACTATTTGCTTCAGGTAATTCTTGTTTAAGTTTTTTTAACGATTCTACTACTTTGGCTTCAACCCCCATACTCTCAAGAGAATTGATAGCAACAACTCGCTCAAAAGCAATAGCAAGAGATGGTTCAAGAGCGCGAGAGTCTCTCAAATCATCAATTAAAGTAATATCATGAAACGTCTCAACAACTTCACGACCTGTGACACGAGATACAAGACTAGTACAGGTAAAAGCACGAGTAAAGGGAAAATCAAGAAGACAGGCAAGTGTGCGATCGCGATCTAGTGCTATGTCAAAATCAAAATAACAAGCTCGAACAGCCGCAGGCTTGTAATCTCCAAATGACAGAGATTTTGATTTTTCATTTGCCCAGTGCAAAAACTCCTGTAATTCTTCATCTCCTGCTAATAACAGATCGATATGGTGCTTCATTAAGCGCAACAAACAATCTGAGGTTGTTAACATTCCAATTGTCAATAAAAAAACTTCCCGCCAACGTTTTTCGGTTAGATGATTTACTAATATGTTGAGCATTTCATCTTCCATTGACTTTGGGTTGCAATTTTCAACTATCTGTCTGGCTGTAAAATATTCATGAAATGTTAGGTGCGAGAATGAATAAATTCCCTTTGCTCTCTCGACAAATAGACCATGTTGTGCTTCGATTGATTTTAATACTGCTTCACTGTCCAGTTCCAGCTTCTTTTGGTCAGTATTAGCATCAACTAAATTTTTAATGTATTCGGTAATCTGTCTTTCAAGTTCTTTTTGTTTAAAAAAGTAATTGCCAGCTTCAAAGTTAGAATAAGCTATTTGACTCAATAAATCTTCTTTACGTTGTAGTGAAAGCTTTTTATAAGCTTGATCTCGCTCAATGTTTCGCGTCACATCCCAGCGTTTGAGTAACACATCTAAACCACCCTTGTATAACTCTGAACGATTAGATGGAAAGCTTCCCGTGTCTTCAAATACCAGACATAGTAATGTCAGTAAAATTGGGCTTGTTGCCAACTCTTTGATCGGTTGTTCTCTTTTCAGCTTATCCAAAAACTTTTTAGCTTTAATTGGGTCATTCTTACAGCGGAACCACTTTTCGGTAAAATTAGTAATTTGCTGTTCGTCAAAATCTGCTATTTCCAATTCTGTAAAGTTTTCAAAGGTATATTCCTTTGCAGCTATACGACAGGTAATTATAAACTGATTGCTGTAAAATCTGGCAACAAAACTCCGAATTTGTTGATAAACTCGACTATTGTCAGCATCTTTTATTTCATCTAATCCATCTAATAAAATAAATACTTTACCCGCTCGTAAAATCTTTATTAACCATGAAATATCTTCTCTTGGTTGTGAATGTAAATCAACTAGTTGAGCAATATAGTTTAACAAATCTATCTGTTCGTGACTTTCTGCAAAATCCTTGAGAGTAATGAAAACCGGAACCCGATTTTCCTGCTCACAAATACACTGCATTGCCAAATGTTTGAGGAATGTTGTTTTTCCCGCTCCTGGTTTACCTAAAATCATTAGTTTTGAAAATCTTTGTACCGCTTCTAACCCTGGTACTCGTTCTTCTCTAACATTGCCTAGATTGAATCGGTCAAATTCTTTAGATGAAACATCCCGCAGCAGTTGGTCTAACTCCCATCGCAAAGTTCCAGTGATTTTCTCTACAATGTTGACACTGATATAAATATCATCCAAACCAATTGGTTGAGACATATCTAGCACTCGCATAGTACCGCAACGCTGCTGGATATAAGGCCGGATATGGTAGCGCACTTCTTGGACAAGTTTATCAATTTCTAAGTCTTGATTTTGTTCAGGTGAAGATAGCCCAGCAACTTCTTGCCACTGAAGCTTTAATTGTTGGCAAATAGCCTGAAAACTTTCTATACCAACAGGTTTACCTGCAAAAAAATTCTGAACAACACTACGTGATTTCTCTGCAAAATCTGCTAGTAGTGTCTTCTTTCCATTGCAGATTTGTTGTAAAGCTTTTTGAGCTTGTTCAATTCCTTCTGGTGTTGCTGAAATTGATTGTTTAGCCCGTTTCACTGGATTGTTACTCATACTATATCTGCCAAATTAGAAACATTGTAGGTATTAAGACGAAAAATACCAGCTAAACTTTTATTCTTCTTTACTACTGGTATTTCTCTTTAAAGCTAGCAGTTGAACCGCATTGTTACTTAATAAACCAAATATACATCCAATACCCATTTGCCAAGTTGCCCTGCTGTCTTGCAGGATACTAACTTGATGTTTTGAGAGTTGGGGTTGGAAAGCTAACCAGAGTGACATTCCACCAGAAATTGTTGTCAGGCAAAGAACTGTAGAGAAGACAAGTAAAAAAGTAGTTGATTGTTTAGCGTATTTCATGATTAATTTCAGTTCATGATCTGGTCTGTATCAATTATGAACTGTAATTAAAGTAGCTCTGTTCAGCTTATGTCTTAGGGTTGTATAAATTTTGTTCAAAATACGTTTTTATATTGAGTTTGATAAAATACTGAAGTTCTAGAGCGTTTAAGCCAAGAATTTCAGTAATATTTTTTACTTAGATGTGAGGCTAGTTGTTAATAGTTAACTATGAACGCAAGATTCTCCCCAATACGTAGTAATCGCTGGAGCGAAAACTGAAGAGTCTTTTGTCGATGCTGATTGACAAATATATACTTAAGCTCGATTTTTTATAGCCAGTATTCTATCAGTATCCCTAACGTAGAGTGGCACTATTATTTCCCTTTGCTCCAACAGTTCGGACAACCCAATATGAATTTCCTTCCCCTGATGAAATAATGCACGCGCCGCTTTTTCTACCATTCGTGCTAGTTCAGCACCGTTACAGTTGATGGTTTTGTTGAGAATAATCCGCCATTCTTTCTCGGTAAGGCGATAAACTTGAACAAAACTGTATCACAGGCTACTATTCTTTGGCGATCGCTACGCCCCCCGAACGCGAGTGCGTCTCGTAGAGAAGGCATCGCAAAACTTTTCGGTCTACTGAAACTGAGTAACTTTACTTGCTTGAGATAAAGAAGTTAGGCAATTATTGCCGTCGTAAACACTCCCCCTAAGTCCAAAGAGATAAATTGAATGATTGATAATTCATTTGTGTTACTCAATTTGGGGTACAATCGTAAGCCTGCCAATAAATGACGACGCTTGCTGACAGGAGATGCTTCTATGGCCCGGATGTATTATGACGAAGATGCCAATTTAGACCTTTTGGCTGGAAAAACTATTGCTATCATCGGCTATGGTTCTCAAGGTCATGCCCACGCTCTCAATCTTAAAGATAGTGGTTTGAATGTGATTGTGGGACTATATCCGGGTAGTAAGTCAGTCGCAAAAGCTGAAGCAGCTGGGTTAACTGTGAAAAACGTTGCAGATGCTGCTAATGCTGCTGACTTCATCATGATTTTGTTACCTGATGAAGTTCAAAAAACAATTTACAAAAACGAGATTGAACCCAATCTAGAAGAAGGGAATGTGTTAGCTTTTGCCCACGGGTTCAATATTCACTTTGGGCAAGTTGTACCACCAGATAACGTCGATGTGGTGATGGTAGCACCCAAAGGGCCGGGGCATTTGGTACGACGGACTTATGAAGGTGGTGAAGGTGTACCAGCGTTGTTTGCAGTTTATCAAGATGCCAGTGGTCAAGCACGCGATCGCGCCATGTCTTATGCTAAAGGTATCGGTGGTACTCGCGCCGGTGTTCTGGAAACTACTTTCCGCGAAGAAACTGAAACCGATTTATTTGGCGAACAAGCGGTATTGTGCGGTGGTTTGAGCGCTTTAATCAAAGCCGGATTTGAAACTTTGGTAGAAGCTGGTTATCAACCAGAATTGGCTTATTTTGAATGTCTGCATGAAGTCAAGCTGATTGTTGACTTGGTTGTAGAAGGTGGTTTAGCCAAAATGCGCGACAGCATTTCTAACACGGCCGAATATGGCGATTATACCCGTGGCCCGCGGATTGTCACCGAACAAACCAAAGCTGAAATGCAGAAGATTCTCAGCGAAATTCAATCTGGGCAATTTGCACGAGAATTTGTTCTGGAAAACCAATCTGGTAAACCAGGATTTACCGCCATGCGTCGTAAAGAAGCTGAACACAAAATTGAGGAAGTCGGTAAAGATTTACGCGCTATGTTTAGCTGGTTGAAAAAAGCTTAAGCAAAAAAATAACATCAAACATCTCCAAAAAAAGAATGTAGAGACATAGCAGTGCTACGTCTCTACAAGAGTTTTGGTTACAGCATATTTAATTTCTGGAGATGTCTAAATATCATTTGCTTTGAATTTTGAGATAATCTGCAATGTACTCTCCGTAGCGATCGCGCAATATTTGTTCCCGAAATTTGAACCCTAATATTTTTCCTCGACAGGATAGAGATTCGCACAAGCACCCGAAGACAATAATTAATTCATATTCAGTGGTTTCGTAGTCCCAGGTAATTTCCTCACCTGCTTCGATATCGCACAAAGCAACGTAGTCATATCCTCCAAACTGATTGTTCCTTACCCCAGTATTTGGATTACAAGAATGGTTAACGATCCAAGAAGGCTCATCTAGATGGACATGTAAATTAAAATCCATCTGAAATGTATACATTGTTCGTTCGGGAACTTCTTCAATTAGTATACCCACCACGACAGTTTCCCCTTGGACAAATTTTTTTGTAGCAAACACTCCTCGTCCTTTTGCTGCTTGTTGAATCGTGACATGAGAATTGAGTTTTCCATCTGAAATCGACTCTATTCTGTTCATAGATAAAGACCCACTATGTTTAAATTTCTTGCGGCTTCCAAGTTTTAAACTTGGCTTATAGCGTTTCCTAATGATATGAGGTACATCTCTTTAGTTAATGTAAAAGTTGTAGCGCTAATTACATTAACAAGGATAAGTAGCATTATTCCTTTTAAATGTAAGGTATTTTTAATTTCCATTAAAATAATTGATTGAATTATATTTTTTCAGTGTCATTACTAATAGATGAATTAATAGTTATATACTCGATAAAACTCATAGGAAATGTTATTCCTGGCTTCTTGGTAGGAGGATTTAGTGTGTTGAATATTCTGTCCCAGAATGCCTGAATGCCATAGTTTCCATTAAAGCAAGTGTGATGAAGATCGTGGAAATCTGATGGAATGAAAAATATTGACAAAGAACTATGACCTTCTAGGTTGTAAGCATTGCCTATAACACTCCATGCACATAGTTGAGTGATGTCATATCCAAATATAAAAATAGGCAAAACGTCAGCGATCGCAACAATAATATATTCAACCAAACTCTTATGTCCAGCAACAAAACTTGATGAGTCACGAAACTCATGATGTTTAAGATGGATTTTCTGCAATAATCTTGTGTGTAAGAGTCGATGAGCAACATAAAAACAGAAATCAGCAGCAACTATTCTCATCAAAAACCATCCAAGGTTTAGGAGTAAACTATTTCCTCTATGAACCTCTGGAGCTAGATATAGCATTATTAATGCTGATAGAAAAGCTTTAATTTCTCCTGTAATGATGCCTTTGACAGTAAAAGAAGGAAATTCTTTATTTTTAACTTTCTTGACCCTTGCCGTTAGCTTATCTCTTAAAACATCGTTACTTTTGATTCCTTTTTCAATGAAAATGCCAATACTATAAAATGAGATAGAACCAATTAACCAGTATAACAGCACCTGCGTTATAAAGTCGATCTCGATATTGTTTAAAAGCAAATAAAATATCTGCTGAACAAGCGTGCAACTAATAGCAATCTTGAGATAAAATTCGATATCAGAACAGAAATTCAAAATCTTTGGCATCTCTGTAACCTTATAGTATGTGACTGAGGCATATTCTGTTAATCTTTAATATCTTGAACAATCCGAAAACCAGCGTGCTGATAAAAATTTGGACGGAACCAGTTGCGGTAATATTTTAAAGCTTCTGTACCATTAGTTATCCAACATCCTCCTAACATCATTTGATGTTGATCGTCAAAAAATATCGCAGAATTATCTTCATAAAGAAAATGAGGCTGATATCCTGGAAGAGGATTTAAGTTATTACTCAACCATTCCCAAACATTCCCACGCAAATCATACAATCCCGAAGAACTTTTAGCTGTTTCTAACATCCCAACGGGACTAGGGGAGCCAAATTTTAAATTGAGATTATAATTTTCTACATCATCTAATAAACTATTACCATAAGTTGCTAAATGGTATTCTGCTTCACTCATTAAACGAGTATTTTTGCCTTGCCAACGACAATAAGCTATTGCTTCATAATGATTGACTTCCACAGGCCAATCTAGAGGTAAGTCAATTTCATCAAACATAGCTCGATATTTATAGCTACCATTTTCATGTAACCAAAATTTGGGGCATTGAATACCGTATCGAGTTTTCCAATTCCAAGATTCTTCATCCCAATATTCTTGATTTTCGTAGCCACCAGCTTTTACAAAATAAATAAAATCGGCATTGGTAATCAGATATTTGCTGGCAAAAAAGGGTGCAACTTCAACAGTGCGATCGCCATAATCAATATCCCATCCATAAGTTGAATCATCTAAGGCTTTACCAAGTTTTACTACCCCACCAGCAACTTTTATCATTTCGTTCTGAGGAGTGTAACCATTAAAAGGAGCATATTGCCAATTTTGAGGACGTTTCACTTTCTCAATTGGTAGTTGGCGAATTAACATCGAAGAAGTTTCAATGTGAATACGCTGGTGTTCCATCCCCATCATTAAAGCCCAAAGGGGATGATTTGGATGAATTGGCAGAGTAATTGGGATGGTTTTAATTACTTCAGAAATTACAGAATATGCTTGTTCTCGGTACTCCCAAGTTTGTGCAACTTGCGGCCATTCCAAATGAGCGATCGCTGCATTCAACTCCTCTGGTTTTTCTGGATCTACTCCAATTTCAAACAAAATTTCATACTCTGGATTGAGGCGTTTTTCTAATAACCCTACCTGAATTAATTTATTGATGTAGAAAACAGCCGAATGTCCCAGATAAAAAATTAGAGGATTTCTCAAAGGGTCAGGATTGAGATAAAATGTCTCTTCCCCAACTAGACTTTTCAATAATATATCTTCCAATTGCCAAGCATTCTCAAAGTAATCGAGGAGCGCTTGGTTATTACAACTATCAAGTTTTGGAGGTTTAGCAGATTGTAGACTATTCATGGTCTAATTCCTATTAGTGAACAATGAAACAAATTAATTATCTATAATTTCGATTTGATTCCTGAATTTACTTGCATAAGTAAAAAATACGGAAAAAAACAATAGATATGTACTGAGTTTTTTGAAAAAACAAATATTAATCTTATCGGATGTATTAAACACAATAGGATTTAAGGAGAGATCAAATAAGATTCTTAAATATGACAGATTTATTATTTAATAGCAATACTTATTATTTAATATTAGTTATTTAAATAATACTAAAACTGCATCGATTTAGTGTGGTAAGTCCGTAGATTTGAATAATTTCATACTTGTTGAATTAATCAAACTCTCAGTCAAGAAATAATTCAGTGGTAATCAATATAACTATATGATTGAATGTAAAGACTTTTGATACTATTACCAATGAAAAATTACAACTCTCTAAAGAGGGTTTTATTTGTCTTAAATTATTTAAAATTAAGTGAAAAATAATTGTAGGTTGAATAACAAAGCCCTTACTACAAACCTTTAATTGTTTACGTTGTCCTACTTAGGTGGGTAAAATAATGACTACAACTTTGCAAGACGCATCTCCAATTATCATTGCCCATCGAGGTGCTAGCGGCTATCGTCCAGAACATACTTTAGCTGCTTATGAATTAGCGATCGCACTTGGGGCTGATTATATTGAACCTGATTTAGTTTCCACTAAAGATGGTATTTTAATTGCTCGTCACGAAAATGAGATTTCCGAAACCACCGATATTGCAATCCATACAGAGTTTGCTCATCTTCAAACCACCAAAATAATTGATGGCGAATCAAAAACTGGCTGGTTTACTGAAGACTTTACCCTAACAGAACTGAAAACACTACTAGCCAAAGAGCGAATTCCCCAACTGCGATCGCAAAATACCACTTATGATGGACTTTTAGAAATCCCCACACTGCAAGAAATCATCAATTTAGTCAAGGTTAAAAGTGGCGAAATTAATCGGACGATTGGCATTTACCCAGAAACTAAGCACCCAACTTACTTTCAATCTATTGGGTTAGCCCTAGAACCACCCCTACTTGCAACTTTAACAGCCAACGGTTATCAGGGAGCTAACGCACCTGTTTTTATTCAGTCTTTTGAAGTCGGTAATTTACAAGATTTATCCACAAAGACTGATTTACCTTTGGTGCAATTGCTGAATAACAGTGGTAAACCTTATGATTTTGTCGTTAGCGGCAATGAACAAACTTATGCAGATTTAGTCACAGCATCAGGTTTAGCAGAAATTGCCAAATATGCACAAGCGATTGGAATTCATAAAAATTTATTGGTTCCTAGAGACAGCAATGGTAAATTGCGTTCGCCTACATCATTAGTGATAGATGCTCATGCGGCTGGTTTGCTGGTTCATGCCTGGACTTTCCGCAATGAAGACTGTTTTTTGCCACTGGATTTTCAAGGAAATCCTCAAGGTGAATATGAACTATTTTTCAGCTTAGGTGTTGATGGCGTATTTAGCGATTATCCAGATACGGCAGCTTGCCACCGTACTCTTCAGTGGTAATTTGGTAGGGGAATAGAAAATCACGGCAAGGTAACATGGTTTTACTTAAGTGGAAATCCTGTATAACAGCAATAACTTTCACCGCAATCAGTCTGACTGCATCCAAGTCGGCATTGGCGGTATCTTTATACTCAGTTACTGACTTAGGCGCTCTTACGGGAGAAGCCTACAGTTATGCTACAGACATTAATGACTCAGGTAAAGTAGCGATTAATTCTTTGGACAGTTCTTTTTTTTACAGTAATGGTTCTGTCAAAAAAATTAGTCCATTGCCTGGCGATAATGTACTTGCAGTCAGTGGTATCAATAACTTGGGGCAAGTAGTTGGTAATTCCATCGGTAAGACCGACGGTGATAATAACGTCTTTATTTACAGTGATGGAACAACACAAAATACCGGTCTTAAAGGCATTCCTTATGCTATCAATAACTCAGGTGAGGTGGTTGGCGGTACAACTGGTGGCGGTATATTCCCAAAACTTGCCTTTCCCAACGGAGCCGCTTTCCTATACAGCAATGGTACGACGACTATTATTAACAATAATTTAAAAGAAAATTATGTTGCCTATGGCATAAATAATCTAAGTCAGGTAGTTGGCATTTTCGGTTCTTCCGGCCGAGCCTTTTTATCCGACAAGGGTGTAATCACTAATCTCGGTACCCTCCCTGGTGACAGGTACAGTCAAGCAAATGATATTAATGACTCAGGACAAGTAGTTGGTAGTTCGGGACTGACTGGCGTAAATGATAGTCGTGCTTTTGTGTACAGTCCCAACACAGGACTCCAAGACCTCGGTAGGTTACGTCCTACAGATTTGTTTAGTACTGGTTTGGGGATCAATAATTTGGGTCAAGTAGTCGGGTTTTCTGGCACTAACAATAACTTTTTTGCCGCAGATGGCAATGGTTTACGGGCTTTTCTTTATAGTGATAACACTATGTACGACTTAAATAACCTGATTGCTCCTGGTTCAGAGGGTGGCTTTACCTTGACAGCAGCATCTGCCATTAATAATAATGGACAAATTGTCGGTCGTGGTGCAGTTAATAATGAATTACACGCCTTCCTCTTGACGCCAATCTCATCTGTCTCTGTAGCTGAACCGACTTCAGGCTTTCCTATCTTGTCGTTCGGTGCTGGTGTAATTTTATTTCCAGCACTTAAGCGCAAACGTCACTCAAAAAGTGCAGCCATACAATAAAGAAGTTAATGCAATAACTTCAGGCAGACAAAATGATTACTTGGGAATATGGATTTATAAAAATGCTCGTTGAAAATCTTTAAGGATATGTCTCGAAGCGTGGCTTAGAGACACATCTGTACTTTAGGCAATGGATAACATCACTTAAATTGTTCTTGATTTTCACAAACTAGTCATCACCTGAGCTAATTGATTAGATAAATCAACTACAGAACCCTGGCATTTTTTAAATAAAACTCCAGCTAAAAAATAATAATCGCCAGAATAAAATGCCATCTGATTTTTTTGGAGTTTTTCGATGTGCTTCTTTACCTTGGGGTCAGAGCTATAGTAGCCGAACTTTAAAGGTAACACCATGAAGTTTTGAACATAATAACCATTTTGTTTTGCTATGTTCAACGTATTGATTGGGTTAGAAAAGCTAGATATTAAAACCAATACATTTTCATAATCTAACGATAAAAGCTCATTGGTAACTGTAGCTCCATCTACACCCCCAAATAAAAGTGGCATATAAATATCGTTATCTGGTGCGGGTAGATAGGGCGGATTAGCTACAAGATACTCGGCATCGGGTTGAGAAGAATTAAACAAAGACGAATTGTGGATGATGTATTTATTAGTGAGATTGTATTCATCAATGGTTGAATTTGCAACTTTCCATGCAGAAGTATTTAATTCAAATCCCTGGATGACACCATCAAAGTTGTTTCTTAATAAAGAATTAATTACAGGGCTACCATCTCCTGAACCAAACTCCACAATAGATTCGGAATTTTTACAATTTCTGATAACAAAGCTTTCTAAGCAGTTTGAGTAGAAATTAGATTCTTCTGGGCAAAAAAAGATATCTTTCATTTGATTGCACTTCCAGGTGTAAGGTATAATCAATGTAATAGGTGGTTGTCTATTACCTTGTATTCAGGCAATAAAAAGTTTTCCTTTAGCAATCCTTTGCTAAAGAAATCTGAGCGCAAGTGAATTAGCAATAAAATGATTTAAAGATGTCAAATTAAAAGGCTAATAATAACTTGCTATTTTGATTTTTTAGATTGATCATAGGAATAAGGCGGCTTATTCTGCTTCGCGTATCGATCGCACAACAGCCGTCCCGGCGCGATCGCTCATGAGTTTCTGCTGATCGTACCCAAGCAGCAATTCCCATGCATCATTGGGATATCGTTCTGCTAATGGCAAAGCCACATCATCTAACATCCAACGGCCGTGGCGTTCATCTTCCCTGATGTGTAGTTCCCAATAACCCACTGCTACTTCTGAGAGTAAGAGCCGTTGCGCCGCCACCATATAATTTTTGTAAACCGCAGGGCCAGCCACCTCAAAATAGGTCAAACCGCCGCTATAACGCAGGAAATAGCGTTTGCGCTCAGTCATCAAAAAATTATGATTGGTAGAAGCCAAAACTTCCCAAGGTACTAAATCGAAATATGCCTCTGGTTCAGTGTTCATTCCAAACTCAGCAAGCATTTGGGCAAAAAAAGTAGAGTGCTTGCGAGATAAACGACCATTGCCGTATTCTTCTATTAATACTCGCATCAGCGTACATTGCACTTCATTAGCAACACCACCCAAAATGCGGGAAAGATGACTAGCTTCAACCAAACCATCAAAGGAGCCGATCGCTAGCAGGTGACGATAGCCAGATTCAGTCATTTCCTCACGAATGTAGCGGCTACTCTGTGACAAAAGCGGATCTAAATCGGCAGATGTGCGCTCAATTAGAGCTTGTTTTACATCTAATTGTTGCAGTGCAGCCACATCGAATTGTGCCAGTTCCCACTGTTGCCAAGCAGCTTCAATTTGGTCGCGACATGAGGACAAGTAAAGCGATCGCTCATTGTTATAATGCCGCAAATCGTCGTACCAAAACAGCTTTAGCCGATTAATTCGATAAAGTATCCGTTGAAGAAAACGGTGAGCCTGTTCATCAGAGCGATCGTTTCCATAAGCAGCCTCAATTGCCATAGAGAGCGCCTGTTCAAACTCACTGGCTATTGAAGGTTTTGCATCCAGTTGACGATCCAAATCCTCCATTGCTAGCAGTTCTAGAAATTGCTTCTCAGCACGGTCGTACTTGGTAATTGTTTTTTCTTCAGTTGGGGTGCTATTTTTCGTAGCCCCAGCATTAGGAAATATAAGTAAATTGCTTTGCATGAAATCTTCGGTAGCTTTAGAAAAGTGATAAATTACTTTCACCTCTAATATCTAGGTTTCCACACCAGTAGCTTTCTGTACCTCTTTCCCTGGTTATAGAGAAAGATTAAGTTTTGGGGCATTGGGCATTGGAAAGAGGACTTGGAGACAAGGAGAATTGGGGACAAGGGGAAAGACTTGTTGTAAGTTCTAAACTTTTGTCACCTTGTCCCCTTGTCCCCTTGTCCCCTTGTCCCCTTGTCCCCTTGCTTCCCCTGCCCCCCTGCTCCTGCCTCCTGCCCCCCTGCACCCCAACCCTACGGTACTTGCGTCCGTTGCTCGATTGCCTTACTGGGCGGAATCTGCTCAAGAGGAATCAGTGCTTCGATTACCGACTTCACAATTGGCGCGGCGACAGTAGAACCATAAGCACTTTCTCCTTTTGGCTCATCCACCAGTGCAAACACTACATAGCGAGGAGATTCCACGGGTAAAATAGCCACGAAACTGGTCATTCTCGCACCCTTGATGTATCCGCCATTGGGACTAGCTTTTTGGGCTGTACCAGTTTTACCAGCAATGCGATATCCCGGAATTTGTGCCGGCTTACCGCTGCCTTGAGTAACAACAGTTTCCATC
This sequence comes from Nostoc sp. DedQUE08, assembly GCF_034530895.1. Classification (NCBI taxonomy): domain Bacteria; kingdom Bacillati; phylum Cyanobacteriota; class Cyanophyceae; order Nostocales; family Nostocaceae; genus Nostoc; species Nostoc sp. DedQUE08. Next base: position 6,734 of record NZ_JAVRCD010000046.1, on the reverse strand, counting down.
ATTTCCACAACCTTTTGAGTTGTTGCGGTTGAGAAAATTTGCCGGGGGATAGTGTGAGTGGGTGAATCATGCATCTGCCCTTTGCTATCAATCAACCCGCGAACTACATGGGGTGTAACTAACTTACCGCCATTAGCTAAAGCACCGTGCATTTGCACTAGCTGTAAGGGTGTCATAGAAAAGCCTTGTCCAAAGGAAGTAGTAGCCGGTTCAATTGGCGAAGCGATAAATTCTTCTTGACTTTTGAGCCTTCCGCCGACTTCAAAAGGCAAATCTGTATCAACTTTTTGTCCTAGCCCTAAGCGTTCTAACCAGTTGTAGTAAATTGAAGGCTTTAAACGTTGGATAATTTGCACCATGCCAATATTGCTAGAATATTGCAAAATCTGAGCGATGCTGATTCGCCCATTACCATTATTCATCGCATTTTTGATGGTGTAATTAGCGACTCGAATCGAACCGGAGTCATTAAACATATCATCTGGTTTGATGATGCCATTTTCCAGAGCGATCGCCACATTCAAAGGCTTAAAAGTCGATCCCGGTTCATAAAGATCCGCTACTGTCCAATTTTTAAATAGTGAAATATCAGATTTAGCATATTCATTAGGATTATAAGTAGGTTGAGAAACCAGGGCGAGTAAGGAACCATCCAATGCATCCATGACAATTACCGCTCCACGTTTGGCGGCAAATTTCTGCATCTGTTGTTTGAGCGCAATCCGAGCAATTCGTTGCAGACGGCTATCGATAGTCAGTTGTAATCGCAAATCGTCAAAATGCAAAAAACCTTCGGGCGCCCGATCAGGCATCAAGGTTCCATTTCCCGACCGACTGAGCCGCACCGTTTGCACAGGACGTTCTAGCAACTTCTCTTGAGAGTATTCCACACCAGCTTGACCGCGACGGTCAATGTCCACGTAGCCCACCACATCAGCAACCAAATCGTCTGGCGGATAATATCGGGAGTATTTTTGAGCCCACTCCAAGCCATTTAAGCGCAAAGAAATGACGCGATCGATAATTTCTTCTGGTAAGGCTGGCGCAAGTATAATTCCGCTTCTTTTGCTTTGAAAAGTTTTCACCAATTCAGCAGTGTCTTTTGCCAAAATTGGGGCAAGTCGCTCTGCCATATCTTCATTAGACTTATCAAACAGCTTGGGATGAGCATACAAAGTATATACAGGGCGGTCAATAGCCAACAGATCGCTATTGCGATCTACCACTGGGCGACGGGGCATAAAAGGTCGCACATTCACCATTTGCTGATTGCGTGCATACTCAGTTAACTTTGGCCCCTTGACAATTTGTAGATTATACAAGTTAATAGCCAACCCCAACCCTGATGCCATTAATACGCCCCAGACGATGAACAGTCGCGACTTAGTGTTGGATGTTTGGTCTTGCATATTAGAGGCTAATTTTCCCAAAAGCCCTCGTTTATCACCCTTGTGTCGCCCTGTAAATTTTGGATTCCGAAACTTTCTGAATTTTGTTTTGCTTGGTGACTTCTGCATTGGGTTCGTCCTTTGTCTTTGTCTGTTGCCTTTTGTGATTAACCAGAAGTCTCAGTCCTAATGACTAATGACAAATGACAAATGACTCTTAGGGATTAGTATCCCAGTGGCGAGAGTGTTTGCGGTTGGGTTTCAGAATTTGGCGTTGTGTTAGGCGATGCTGATTTAGGACTCCCAGATGCTGGAGGCAAGAAAATCATCCCTTCAGGAGTTGGCGATACCAGCCCTGCTGTTGGTTGTTCTGCTTCATTAGCCATTTTATTTTTCAGCGTCGCGTTGGTTGTCGTTAGCAGCCGTTCATGACGTTGGAGGCTTTGCAGTCTGCGATATGACTGACCCCAAAGCTCTTGAGAATAGACTGTCCAACCATAAACAGCAAGTGTCGATGCTACTAACAAGAACGCCACAACTGACGAATAACGATGAAAAGTATACAAGCGCAGCAACCACAAAGGTGCAGCTCCAGAATTAGGCATTGTGGGAAGCCCAAGAAAACCTTCCTCCGGACTCTTTTGCTTCGCATTCAACTGTTCATTGAGATTTGGTAATTGTTGTCTACCCAATTCTTTCACCGATTTAGCTATAACTGCCTTATTTGTGGGAGAAACCGCTAAATTTTTCGAGGAACGCTGTTGTCTTGAAGACGATACTGGTATAGAAGCACTCCCTGCTGCTGACTCCATAGGCGCAGAACGTCGCCTTCCTAAAGAAAGGATAGAATCTCGCCGGAACCAATTACCCCTTGTAGAAACAGTAGATTTACGAGCAACTACCATAAATTTTTAAATTTTTTAGATGGAAAATACTGCACTTTTAGATTGATTGTCTGTTTTGCTAAGGTTTAAATTACCTTCTGTACAACCAGCACACATCACAGACTATACCCTTTTAACTTTTCTGATAGGTAGCTGTATCAATGTTTGCATCCCCTAGATATGCAATGTTTGCAATTAGCGATTAGAAACTGGACAGCTTACCTTTTAGGTATCGCACCTAAAGTATGGCAACCTCAGGTAGCCAGATGCAATACTCTGTGAAAAAAATAAAATTTTTTGCTATCATAGCTCCGTTTGCTAAATAAGTTGGTATTTTTCGTTTTGCTCCTGAGTTAAGAGAAACTAATCAGGATACGTAATTCCAAAAACAATACCCCAAAGGATTGTTTTTTTTAAGTATGTAATCTCGCAGAATTTAAAAAAAGCAATAAATACGGTATCGTATTCAACAGGCGAAAAATTATTCTAGCCACAATTGGTGAAAGAGGAGTTATGAAAACAAAAATCTTTGGTTTTGCTTTAATGTTAAGTCTGGCTGCAATTCTTGGGGCCTGTGAAGGTGGTGGTGGTGATGGTGCTGGTACTGCTACTCCAGCCGCTACAGGTGAACCAACTGATGCACCTGCTGTTAAGACTACTCCTGCCGCTACCCCCGCAGCGACTCCCGCAGCGACTCCTGGAGCGACTACTCCCGCTAAACCTAAATAAGGCATCTTAAACTTTAGTTTAAATCGCGCCCAGAACTACTTAGTGACAGCATTCCTCACTACATAGCTCGAAGTATCACTCGAATTAATTGGGTTCACGAGAAAACCTCATTTTTATGCTGGTTTATCAGAGCCGAGAGTTTGCTCAAATATCAACTAAGTAGGGCAGGAAATAAAGGATACTGAGTGCTGAGTGCTGAGTTTCTAGTTCCGAGTGCTGAGTTAAAAGACCGCCCACGTTCGCGCAGCGTCTCGCAGAGAGGGGCGGGGCTTTTGCTATACTGCGAAAGTACTGAGTACTCAACTTCAAAACTCAGCACTCAGCACTCAGCACTTAAGTATGGTAAAGAGGGTTATGTCCTCTACCAAGTGTCCTTGTGAAAGTCCCGCCCGCTCAAACCTTGTTCTCAGTCCAAGGGAGTTGAGTTAATCTAAGCTATTCATTTGGCATTTTAAATTACTTATACTACTGAGTTGTGAGAGGGTAAAATAATTTATCGCGATCGCTGGCAATTGCTCTTGAGCATTCCTGTAGTCTATTCCGGATCAGAAAGACTTGGAAATCTCCCTTGATATTGCCAGATTTTTATTGGGAAAATTTGGGTATGAAAAAAACAGATTTTCATCCTGCGTTGCGAACGTAGTTCAGGAGATGAGGAGAGTTAAAACGAGAAAATCTATAAAATTACTGAGCTTAATAGTAATTAGTGCTACTTTGATTTTTTTAAGTAACTATTGGAGATCGGCAGTAATAGCATTACCGCCACCAGAGGATACCCCAGAAGAAATATTACGGACAAAGATTATTATAGAAGCGCGATCGCCTATTGATGGAAAATCCCTAACAGCTGCCGAATATATTCAATTACAAGCGCAGCTCCAACTTGCCCCGCCCCCAAAATTAGACCCCAAAATTCGGGAACAGATTTTCTTGCTTCGTATACGTAAAACGTTACTCCAGTTTTTCCCATTTTTAAATTTTTGATAAATTCGTCATTAGTCATTAGTCATTTATCCAATGCCCAATGCCCCATGCCCAATGCCCTATTATGATGTAGGATAACGGTGGCGACAAAATTGCAAATAAATGTAAAGAATATATATAGATATTAAAAAAGTAGATTTAGTCAATCACGTTATTTCACTTAGGTAGCTTCATGTCCATGACCACGATCGCCCCTGAACAGGTTAACAGCATCGTTTGGAATCAGCATAACGATCCCTTTGAAATACTAGGTTCTCATCCTATAGAGCAAGACGGCAAAACTGTCTGGGCTGTACGGGCCTACCTACCAAATGCAAGTGCAGCATGGGTCGTTCTTCCTGAACAACGCAAGGAATACCCAATGCAAACGGTGCACGATCCTCACTTTTTTGAATGCACGATTGACACTCCAGAACTGGCAAACTACCAGTTACGGATTAAAGAAGGAGAATATGAGCGTGTCATCTATGACCCTTACGCTTTCCGTTCTCCCAACTTGACAGACTTTGACTTGCATTTGTTTAGTGAAGGCAACCATCACCGGATATATGAAAAACTGGGAGCGCACCCTACGGAAATAGGCGGCGTTAAAGGTGTTTATTTTGCTGTTTGGGCACCTAACGCTCGTAATGTTTCATTATTGGGAGATTTCAACCTCTGGGATGGGCGTAAACATCAGATGCGTAAAGGCCGCACTGGAATATGGGAATTATTTATTCCTGAAATCGGTGTGGGAGAGCATTACAAATATGAAATCAAAAATTTTGAAGGACACATTTACGAAAAATCCGATCCCTACGGTTTCCAGCAAGAAGTTCGCCCGAAAACGGCATCCATTGTCACTGATTTAGATGCTTACAGTTGGGATGACGAAGGCTGGATGCAAAAGCGGCGACACACTGACCCCCTAACTCAACCAGTTTCAGTTTACGAAGTGCATTTAGGCTCTTGGTTACACGCTTCGAGTGCAGAACCAGCTAAACTTCCCAATGGTGAAACTCAACCTGTAGTTGTCGTTTCTGGACTAAAGCCGGGCGCACGTTTCCTTACCTACCGAGAACTTGCTGACCGACTCATTCCCTATGTCAAAGAATTAGGATACACCCACATAGAAATGCTGCCCATTGCAGAGCATCCCTTTGATGGTTCTTGGGGTTATCAAGTAACTGGTTACTATGCCCCTACCTCGCGTTTTGGCAGACCCGAAGATTTGATGTATTTTATTGACAAATGTCACGAAAATGATATAGGGGTAATTGTAGATTGGGTTCCTGGTCACTTCCCCAAAGATGGACATGGTTTAGCTTTCTTTGATGGTAGCCATTTGTACGAACACGCTGACCCCCGTAAAGGCGAACATAAAGGATGGGGTACTTTGGTGTTCAATTACGGTCGCCATGAAGTTAGTAATTTCTTAGCAGCAAATGCTCTCTTCTGGTTTGACAAGTACCACATTGACGGGGTTCGTGTCGATGCTGTTGCCTCGATGCTCTATAACGACTATTGCCGCGAACCAGGAGAATGGCTGCCCAATCAGTACGGTGGCAGAGAAAACCTAGAAGCAGCAGATTTTCTACGTCAGGTAAATAACATTATCTTTAGCTATTTCCCCGGTGTTCTCTCAATTGCTGAAGAATCCACTTCTTGGCCAATGGTATCTTGGCCTACCTATACAGGCGGACTGGGTTTTAACTTGAAGTGGGATATGGGCTGGATGCACGATATGCTGGATTACTTCAGCATGGACCCCTGGTTCCGCCAGTTCCACCAAAACAATATCACCTTTAGTATGTGGTACAACCACAGCGAAAACTTTATGCTAGCCCTGTCTCACGATGAAGTCGTGCATGGCAAGAGCAATATCATCGGTAAAATACCGGGAGATACATGGCAAAAGTTAGCTAGTGTGCGTTGTTTATTTACCTATATGTTTGCTCACCCAGGCAAGAAAACCATGTTTATGAGCATGGAGTTTGGGCAGTGGAGTGAGTGGAATGATTGGACAGATTTGGAGTGGCATTTATTGCAGCATGAAGCCCACCAACAGTTAAAAACGTTTTTCCACGATTTGAATTATCTTTACCGTTCTGAACCAGTTTTGTACACCCAGGATTTTGCCCAACCGGGGTTTGAGTGGATTGACTGTAGCGATAACCGCCATAGTGTAGTTGCCTTCATGCGTCGTGACAAGGATTCTGATGATTTTGCGATCGTGGTTTGCAATTTTACACCACAACCCCATTCTCACTACCGCATCGGTGTACCGCAAAAGGGATTTTATACTGAGTTGTTCAATAGTGATGCACGTCAGTATGGCGGCAGCAATATGGGCAACTTGGGTGGCAAATGGACGGATGAGTGGTCTTTGCACAGTCATCCTTATTCACTGGATTTATGTTTACCACCTTTGGGCGTGTTGATTCTCAAGTTGGATAAGAAGAAGACTGCTGAGGTAATTGGATAACAATTTGGGGTGGGGCGATGCCCCATCCTAAAGATAATTTCGCTTATTCACAGCTACTCAACTCAGTTCTCTAAGAGGATGTCTGAGAAGTATTAAATATTTCGTCCGATCCCCCCTAGCCCCCCTTGAAAAGTGGGGAAAACTTCTAAAAGTCCCCCTTTTTAAGGGGGATTTAGGGGGATCTACAAGTCTCGAATACAACACTAAAAAGTTTTCAGACATCCTCTAATCTCGACTTTATCCATTTTTGGCTACGGGTCATCACAAATGTAGGCGATCGCTACA
>NZ_JAVRCD010000045.1:0-71321 GCF_034530895.1 Nostoc sp. DedQUE08 | reverse complement strand
CGGACAAAAATCGAAGCGTTAAACCAGGTGCTTCATACACTAGAGCTAGGACTCAATGACCTAGTTGAAGAAGCGGCAAGATTTCAAAAATAATTCATATCGAAGTAAGAGTTAACATCTATATCAGTCAGAGCTTAGTTAGCGTAAATAGTACGCTAACTCGTTTTTTCTTCCCCACACCTTTTTTCGTTCACCCGCTTGCATTGGCGTTATAGGAGCCGGATTGCTGTTGTCAGGCAAAGTTACAGAAGGAACGTTTACCGCCGTTGGGGGAATGACCGCTAGTGTGCGATGCATTCAGTTTGCCAAGGAAGCTAACAATAGGCTTGATAAAACTTTAGTTGAGATGAAAGACGGAGATTAAACGAGTGCTGGTAAGAGCGCTTTGCTTTCAACTACTCAAACGAAATCACCCAGCAACCACCCAAGGATATTGGGTAGTGAGTGCTGCTGTGTTGGAGGTTATGAAAAATTTTTCAGGAGTGGTGATTTTTGCAGTGATTTTGGGAGTTCTAAGTAGAGAGCCAAAATCCCTATATCCAATGACTTGCGATCGCCCAAAAAGGCATCACTTTACTAACATCATCCCTGCTGCTTTCGGGTCAAAATTAGGGGGGAAGATGGTGGGACATGGGTAGTCGTCTGAATAGGAGCTACATCTTTCACGACTAGTGGTTTTATCTGTATATTGAGCATCTTGTAGATTGGCAACACTCAGGCTTGTATTTTGTAGATTGGCAACACTCAGGTTTGCATCTTGTAAATTGGTTTCACGCAGGATTGCCCCCTGTAGATTCGCTTTACCCAGGATTGCCCCTTGTAGATTCGCTCCACCCAAGATTGCCTTCTGTAGATTTGCATTTAACAGGGATGCCCTCTGTAGATTTGCTTTTAACAGGAATGCTTCCTTTAGATTAGCTTCTTGTAGGTTTGCCCTCTGTAAATTGGCAACTAACAGGAATGCTTCCTGTAGATTAGCTTTTTGTAAGTCTGCCCTCTGTAAATTGGCACTACTCAAGCTTGCCCTCTGTAGATTAGCCTTTTGCAGGTCTGCCCTCTGCAAATTGGCACTACTCAGGTTTGCCTTCTGTAAATTGGCACTACTCAGGTTTGCCCCCTCTAGGTTAGTATCGTTCAGGTTTGCCTCTGACAGTTGAATACCATCCTTTTTATCAAGGTTACGAGCAGGAACCAAGTAAGCATTTGGTATTTCTAAGCCAGACAAACTTTCTCTCTGCCAGCGCAACCAAAACCAAGGGATTCTTCTTGGTTCACTGTTGAGAAATTCCAATGCCTGTATTCTCCCACCACTACCACCCTGTCCATGCGCCGCACTAATAACCTGCCATGCTTGGTAGACTTGTAAATCACGGCGCTGCTGCTCACCAGCAATGAATGTAATTGCACCAATCAGCACTGAAGCGTTTACTGCTTGACTTAAAGTTTTAAAGGATATGGCATTTTTTATTGAAGTTGCAGCAGATACTTTTAACTGCTGGTAACGCTTGTCTATCTTCCATGAAGTGACAAACCACCAGTCTTGATTTAGAAGTTCTACTGCTTTAGACCAATCATCTTCAGGAGTACCGTTTTCTCCATTTCGTTCACGAATTGCCCATATCTCATAAGCCTTATCCTGAATTAATTCGACTGGAATAGATTGTCGTGGTGTCAGTTTCGGCAATCGTTGTAATTTCTTTAGCATTTAAGGCATGATTAGCGGGCCGATAATCGAAGGATTAACCATCAAACTGAACTCCAAAATTTACACCCAGCGCTTGTTCAAAGGAAAAAGCGATACCTGCGGCGAGTTGCGCTAACGCGACATTTTTATGAGTTCTAATTTACCAACCTCCCCTCAACACAAGCAACACCCCATTCTGGATACTAAGCAATCAGCTGCTTGACCCTGTTCCACAGCGCGACATCATCCCAGCACTGGGACAAAAACTCAAACCCTGGATTGTCACCCGTCATACTGGCCAGTTTTAGCTTGTTTTCTCCCTGAGGACGCAATTCTCTTCGTGTGGGTAGTGACGTATAGCCAGGGCAATCTTTAGCCCATTCTTGTGCTACTTCTTCAGTCATTTGACTAGGGTCAGAAATCTCAACATCACTTGTGATTGAATCATCGGGATGTTCGCAAGACCAAACCCATATAGGATGATCTGTACTGTATTTACAAATTAAACAAGACTTGACAATTTTGCTTTTGCTCATATTATTTCTCTTGATCCACGGTTCATTTTTGAGCTTTTGCAACAAATATTTATCGTTGGAAAAAACGCTTGATCTGAATCTTTAACACTGGGTCAGTTTGACATTCAAGCAAAAATTCATCAGGTGGGCATTCCCCTCTTGCCGCATAGGATTTAAGTCGATTGAGTCGCCCCGATCGCAATGCCAGAATTTTGAGCTATTTCCGCCAGCAGCCCCACGCCGTCCCGTTCGCGGTAGCGTTCCGAATATTGGGCGGCGCTGGGAGTATGTCACCAAGTATAATTTAGATGCTTTGTTAAGCGAGCCTATCCTCCTTAAAGCCAAGGAGAAACTAATGAGACACTTTACTGTGTTTACTTTTCTGTATCTAGCAGCGGGAGTTTGCCTAACGGTGGTCGTACTTAAGCATTCTGACATCACTCCAAACCAAAAAACAAGCCTGCTAGTAAATGCTGGACTGTTATACCTTGCCGCTGTCCTTAGTACCTTTCGATTTTGGCGTCAAGGTGTACTACGGAGCGAAGCGAAACTACGCGATAAACCTGCTTGGGATCGGAATTTTGTCATCTTCCTACCAATATTTCTGATTGTAGTAACGCTTGCTATAGCGATCCTCAACCTGGTAAATCACAACTGGTCGATGGAGGCGATCGCGGGAGCATCTGTAGAGCCACTGCTCATTCTAATTATTGCAGAACAACTCTTTATCAGAAACCAAATTCGGCGAGAATCCTGATTAATACTTGCGTAGCTTGCTTGCGATCGCCCTATTCGGGGTTTGCCAAAATTTTTCAGGAGGTCGATGATTTTTGCAGCGATTTTGGGTGTCATAAGTACAGGTTGTTAAAAAAATAGTTAAATGGACTCACAAAGCATACTGGAGAAAGCGAAACTTGGTGAGGCAAACGCGATCGCCCAAATCTCTTACGACGATTCAATCAACAGATTGACTCAGCCTTATGTCGTTACATCTAAAGGAATTGAGATATTCCGCCACGCCACGTATGCAGGGTATGAGCGTTTCATCAGCTGGCGCGGTTACGTATCGGATGTCGGGCGGTATGACTTGTAGACCAAGAAACCCGCGATCGCATCTCGGAGAGCCTCTGGTTCATCAACCCGAATCAAATGACTGCTGTTTTCAAAGATTCTCAGGTCGGCATTAGGAATTTCCCTAGCTATTTCTTCAGAGAATTCCGGTGGACAAATCCAGTCATGCCGTCCTCCAATTACTAAGGTTGGTGACGTAATTTTATGTAGCTGGTCTAGCACGCTGTAAGAGTGCAAAAAGCCACCAAAAGCAACATTGATGGCATCAACAGAGAGAATCATTGGGTTTGATGCTTGCTTATGTGAGTTAGGATCGTAGGTGAACGAATACAGAGGCATCATCACTTTGAAGAACTCGCGCAGTTGTTCTTCGTTCTCAAATTTGCCGTTCCAAAGTCGTTGGGCAATCGCCTTTTGTTCTTCAGTTCCCCGTTCTGTGAGAATCTCCTGTGCTCTCCTTAAAAAGCGAGAATCCGCTACGGTAGAGATGACAATCAGATGAGAGGTATTTTGGGGATAGCGAATCGCGTAGGAAAGAGCAACCATGCCACCGTAGGAAGTCCCAAGCACTACAATTTTGTCCAAACCCAGATATTGGCGCAGTGCCTCCATGTCTTCAATATTATTGTCCAGGGTATAGGTTTCTTTTGGGCCCCGCGCTGACCGTCCTTGCCCTCGATGGTCAAAATAGATAAGTTGCATCTTGTGGCTAAGGGGAGAGAAGGTAGGTTTATCAGGAGTATGGTCACCACCCGGCCCACCATGAATGATGAAAGCGACTGGCTGCGATCGCAATTGCGATCCGTCCACTACTAACCCTACACCTTCAACATCAAAGTAAATCTCTGTATTGCGTATCTTTGCTCGCATCAGTTAATTCTCCAGTTATTAAACCTCTTGTAAGTATCCCAGTAAGAGGAATACACCAAATACTCAAGATCAATGGTGGCAAGACCGGGTACTATTTGGCAGACCTTCGTAATAAAGAATACTATTATTGCGGAACTGAGTTTGATAATGTAAAAGCACAACTGCGATCGCTCTTGCTTGGACGCGAAGATCCAATGGAGAATAGTTTATGAAAAATTTTTCATGAGTATGGCATGAAAGGCGATCGCGCTTCATCAAGTACGCGAATATCTGGTTGAGGAGCGCGATCGCGAAAGACCAGAGAAGGTGACTTGCGATCGCTTGTAAGAGCGCGAAGCGCTCTTAGAGCAGGTGGAAGCTTCCCCTATTAAAGGCTGCAAGCCATGATCTTCACATCAGATTCTCTTGAGTTTTTCTTACAAGCTTGCCATTCTTAAAGACAACGGTAATATTAGAACCACTGGCGTTTCTCCAAATATATTTGGCGGTTGTTTCAGACCTTTCGACTTCAACACCTCGGTCAAGAATGGATTCGACTTGCGTTAGACTCATGCCAGGTTCAAGCCTGATGTATTCGGCAAGCCCAAAGTTTTGGCTTTTTTGCTGAGTGGCAGTGCTGGTAGACTTGGAAGGCATTGAATCTGTTGCTTGTTTAAAGCCGTAACCCAGCCCGGAACCAATTGTAATTCCAATGCTGAAGAATATAGCTAGCAAGCGTGCAAGATGAGGTTGTGGCTTTTGATCATTGCCACCGTTTAAAATAAACATAGACTCCTCCTTTTGGAGTTAATACAAAAACGAGATTGACGTTTTTCCTGTTAGCGCAGGAAATGATAAATCAACTTCTAGGAAGAGTTGATGTTGACGCATCAACTCTTCCTTTGCAATTAAATCTGAGTTCATGAGCGTTTATTTTTGAACCCCTCCAACATTATGGATAGGGAAGCAAGTGCAACTTGTGGCAGGTACATAGACATCCTAAAACAAGCATACAGATGCCCTTTTCTAGCCCATCGATACCATTGGTCAACAATATTCGCTTGGATTTCTTTTGAGAAAAATACCTTGTAGATGAACCAATTGAAAGGTCGTATCCCAGTGAATATAGCCGATATCGAAAATACTATAATCGGCGAATTACCTGTAGCGAGCAAAAATATTACAGCAGTGATATTAACAATGTCTATCCACTTCCAAAAAAGACTTTTCTTACTCTTGTTGCTACTAGCTTGGAGCCTTGTGTAGGCTAAACCTTTTAATTGGTTATTAATAGATGCCTTAAATTCTCTGAATTTTACCTTCTTCTCGTCACTGTCCGATTGTTTCGTCATTTTTATCTCCTCGTAGATACACATGATGCGAGAACACATAAACCTCATCAATTTTGAGAACAATAGTTCTGCCCAAAGATGCATTACTACCAAAAAGTAGGCACGACAATGAAAACAGGAAGATTTAAAGTAAACCGCTTAGACGTAGCCATCTGTAGGCATCGCTGCAAAATCGTGCCAAAATTAGTCATGCCCCAGTTGCCAGCGTTTAGCTATCTGGATAAAGGCATAGATATACGAGAACAATCCCGGTTCAAGCAGTCCTTCTTCTCCTTCTCCAAATTTGCCTTCACTCAATAGGTCTCGGTATTGACGACTAGCAGTCAATGCTTTTACCCCAAAAGCACTAATCTTGAGGTAACGTCTACGCACTCCCGGAAGAACTTCTTCCTTCCAAAACCCCTCAATCAAGCCATCAGCCTCAAGACGCTTCACTGTTGGGTAAAAAGTACCTGGACTAACTTCTCGTTTACCGACACGCTTATTTGCTTGATTAATTTTGTCTAAGACATGCAGGTTGTATAAGCCCATGTCCAAATAGGCGTATAGCACGGTTAAGATACTTTCCTCGGTAGGAGTAATAGACTTAACTTCACCAAGTTCCGGGTGTTGCTGCCACCCATTTTTTTGACTACTCATTTTGTCTCCGATATGATCATCTTTCATTTTCCTTAGATTTATAAGGTAGCTTATAAATCTAAGGTAGTACATTATTCGACTTTTGACTAAGTGAAGAATAAAAAAGCAAAATGTCCTTGGCAGCCTGCTCAACAAGCTGATGAGCCGCTGCTTGCTTTGTGCAGGTTTTCTAGTATCAGCCTCATGTACATCTAAACAGTGGTTGGATTGCGATCACTCTTGCTTGAACGCGAAGATCCGATGGAGAACAGTTTGTAAAAAATTTTCACTCTTGGGCGATCGCTTCTAAAAAAGTCAAGCTGACCACATGAAAAATTTTTCACAAGGTACGGGCGTAAGGCGATCGCTTGGCATTGGGCGCGACGATCCGATGGAGAAAAGTTGTTGAAAAATTTTTCAGGAATTAAGCAGAAAAATTCTGGGCTTCTAGTATTTTGGCAAGACCCGCTTTAAGGTTTTCTGCTTCTTTGCCAACAAAATCCTGAAATGCTAACCAATACCTTTCTTTATCTCCTCTTGACGCTTGAAAGTAGACTCTAACTCCGTCTGCTATTTGACCTTCAAACACAAACTCTACGTCAAAGTCAACGTAGGCGATCGCGTCAACGTTGATCGGAATCCTGTTACCGTCCTTGTTGTTCGTTTCAATGAACATTGGCTTAAAAATAATTTTACGCACACAGTCTACTCGCGATCGCTCATTAACTGCACGCCATTTTTGTTCGAGATTACTTACTTCCAGCAATCATCGCCGTAAAATACCTTCTTGCTGCCATCGGGGTAAAAACGCACACACCAGCCTTGTGTTCTAACCTGATATTCCCGATAGACTGTCACAGCAATGAATATAGCTAACGTCCCTAATCCTGTGGCTAGTAGAACCCGTTTCCAGCGCATATAATTCAATTGCTTTTTTTGGAGTTGCGGTGAACACCAACGTTTTAGCATTTGCGGATCTGATTAGCAAAGCGCATACAAAATCTTCAGGCGATCGCTTCTTCAAGCGGCTGTAAAGCATGAGAGCGATCGCTCCCACAAAATCTGATTTGACATTATGAAAAATTTTTCACTCTTGTTAAGTTGTGGGGGCGGGGATGTGAACCGAACCGTATTGGTCACAATCGGAGATATCGAACTCACGTTAAATTATCCTAAACCGAATAATTTAGAAATCGCAGGCAATAATTTATTACCCGCTTCCACCAGAGAAGCAACAGCAGGTAAGCCAGAAAATATCCCTTTCAACATGGTGATTGCGTTTTTTGCAGTCTTTTGTTTGGTGGATTCTTGGGGGCTTTTACTAGCTTCGGCTAAAGCTTGTATCTGTATTAATGCATCAGCTTTGTCTGTTTCTGGCAAATCTGCCGACTGTGAAATGCAAGAGTGCAACTGCGTCAACAGTTCTTTGATTCCCGGTTTTTCGGTATCTGGTGCATCAGGTAACTGATTGAGAGCAATACTCACATTACCGCTAATGGTTCCTAGATTAGCAACAGAACTATTGCCAGCGATACCGCTAACATTACTGCTACCTTGAATATTAATGCCACTGATATCAGACATGATGGGATTTCCTTCTATATGATATTTAGACTGTCCAAGTGCAGTATTTACCATAATTTCTAAATTACGAATGCGATCGCTTTTTTCTACCAGCAATAATTGCTGACTCTGCGATAAAGCTTTGAGTCGATTATAGTCATCAAAATATTCTGCACTTAGTTGAGATTTATTGCTATCTGGTGCGGTTTTGGCTCTAAGCAGGATTTTATCATCGCCGCATTTCTCCATTGCCGCGATTTCTAACTCGGCTTCAGGATGGTTTTGAGCGAGGTTTTTGAACGCGATCGCAATGGCGCGGGGGTCAACATTGGAATTGTGGTAAAGGTCGAGGGTGTCAAAAATTGGTTTGATAAAATCGGCAAAGTCACCGTCTGCAAAGGTTTCGTTCCAATTGTCTGGCTTACGGCGGCGATTGGGGTCACTTGGAGTTGGCGATCGCATAAACACATATTCGCACTTAACTCCATGCAACTTGGTATGGCTCGTAATACCCCAGTCTTCAATGCAAGCACCAGTAAGAGTTGCCCCGGTTAAATCTGTTCCATCTAACTGAGTTTGCAATAGCTCGGCTCTGGATAGGTCGGCATCTTGCAAATTAGCTTCCCTCAGATCAGCACCAATAAAACTTGCATCTGCTAAATTAGCTGATTGTAAGTTGATACCTCGTAGGTTTTGACCATCAAAGTTTTTGTCCTGTCCCTGTCCTGTAACCAGCAGTTGACGTATTTGTGACTTTTGCAGATAAGTTGAGCCAGGACGAACACGGTCAAGCATTTTCGCTTGATGCCAACAGGTATTAGTAAGGATAGCTTTTCGGAAATCTGTACTTTTGACAGAAGCTATAAATCAGATTGAAAGCAACCCAACATTGAAACAACGAGTCATAAATGCCGTTAAAGAGGGTGGCTTGGCTGCATTTGAGAAAGCAATTGATAACCCAGCAGGTGCTTTTATTGTTGCTGCTATCAAAGGCTGGCAGGAAGTCGAGGCTCAAGATTAAGGGGACTGCGCTTTTCTTCTTATCCCTTATATTCCCAACCACCACCTTGACAATGCTAGGTAACATATTTTACGATTGACTCAAATTAAATCGCTCAAGTCTCAGTCAGGGATAGTAGCTGTGGGAATAATTAAACCCACGCTGAAACTAACCCAAGAGCTAATGGTTACTGAGCGTAGTCGAAGTAAAGCTTCAATTGAGCGACTAGCCGAAGCAAAACCACACTGGTATCAGTGATATGGTTTTATTTGTGTATTTACCCAAGAATTTCAACAATTGAATAATGCTAGCTGAGTCTCAAGGAACGAGCAGAATTTTTTCTTTGGGTGATGCGATGCCTGCGGCGGGCTTCGCCTACGCATCCTACAACTTGCCAATACAGACCTCCTGAAAAATTTTTCATGAGGTTATGAAAAATTTTTCACTCCTGTTTTTATCTTGGACTTTTGACAGGGGGGCGATCGCCCTTCAGGGTTGATGGAAAATTTTCACGATCTATCCACTCAACCATTACCCATCTACAATCGCGATACCCCGAACATTGTTATCAGATTGAGTTTAGACTACCTGCATTCCGACAATTGAAGAATTGTGTTACAAGTGTGATCGCTGTATTCTAGATGTTAGTAACAGCAAAATATCTACCTACGGCTTGGGCAACAGGAGAAGAAAATGAGAGAACACATCAGCCAGAAGAAAAAAACTACTACAGGCTTCTCAATTCCATCCCTGAAACACCCAATACCTGGATTTGGTTTGGAGTCGTCGGCAATTTTACGCCAAGCGGTTCCTGAATTACAATCACTCCATAAACCACTTACTCACGATCTAAGTCGCATACCCCTGCGTAATCCCCAAGCAAAACTCTCAATTAGCCAGCCTGGAGATAAGTATGAGCAGGAAGCTGATAGCGTAGCACAGCAGGTAATGCAAAGAATGGCGCAACCTGTAAATCGCCAGTCTATCCAACGAGAAACATTGCCAGAGGATGAGGAAGAATTGCAAATGAAACCTCTAGCAAATTCCATCACGCCTTTGGTGCAACGAGAAGCATTACCAGAGGATGAGGAAGAATTGCAGATGAAATCTCTGGACAATAGCACACTGCAACGAGAAGAAGTGCCAGAGGATGAGGAAGAGTTGCAAATGAAGCCGATGGTACAGCGTCAGAGTGAGGCTGCGATGACTGGTGCGCCAGACCTGGAAGCGTCCATTAACCAAGCTAGGGGTGGTGGACAGGTGATGGCTGACAATATTCGCCATCCGATGGAACAAGCGTTTGGCGCAGATTTTAGTAGGGTGAAGGTTCACACGGATGGTCTATCTGACCAGTTGAATCGGTCAATTCAGGCGCGGGCTTTCACGACGGGACAGGATGTGTTCTTTCGTTCGGGTGAATATAATCCTGGGAGTCGAGGGGGGCAGGAGTTGTTGGCGCATGAGTTGACGCATGTGGTGCAACAATCAAATACGCCCACTCGACAAGCACAGCAGTATAATCACCGAATAACAACATCTGTTTCTTCTAATTGTCAGCCTACGATACAAAGAACACTTATATTGCAACAGCTTAACAATAAACAAATTCGACTAGAAACTGAAGATGCTGTTAAAGAAACATTTAAAGATGAAAATCTTCTTATTGCACCCAGCACAAAGAAGTCAGAGAAGGCTCAACTACGTGTTAAGCGGCTTCAAACTTTAATTGAAATAGCAACAGATAAAGAAGTTGAAAAAATAGTTAAATTCTCTGGACAGGACTCAAATAAGCGAGTAGAGGTGCTGAAAATTATTAATGAACGTGAGCAACTTAGACATGCACAGGCATCTGGTTTTACTGCTGCCGAGCCATCTAGTTCATCGGTGAATCAGTTTACAGACGATGTAAAAAAACTAGTTGATTTATTAATTAAATCCGAAAGAGCTTTCCCCAAAAACAAGATCGGGGATATAGGACGAAAAGCAAGTATCCCCGGAGGATTCGGCTTCTATAAGGAGTTAGAGTTCGCAGCTAATGCAGTTGATGCTGATAACAATATCAAAGTTCAATTAGAAAAGCTGAGTAAGTCAGAGCTTGAGCTTTATCTAGGCTTTGATCCGACAAAATTATCCACAGAGAAACTCAAAGAGGGTAAAATTGGTGCGGACGTAACTCTTTGGCATTTTCCAAAACAAGAGGATAGCTCGAAACAAGAGGTCAATGATATCCCCAATACAGTTGGCAAGTTTGTACAGATGAAGTCAACTAAGATTGAGAACCTTAAAGGTCATCTAGATGGTGCTGCCAATCAATTAGCTGGACTCACCGCTTCTGGAATAGCGGATGGCAAGGCCCACCAGCGGGAACAGCCGATCAGAGGAAAACAGTTTAAAAATGTTATCTTTGCCCCTCTCTCGGATCAGAGTCCAGATCCAAATAGCATAGAGAAGCTAGCTGTTACGGCTTTGAACGCTCACAAACATGTTCATCAAATTGTGTTTGAGATAATTAACCTAAATTCGACAGACAGAGATTTTTATCAGATCGAACAGGGCAAGACAAACTTGACCTATTTGAACAAAAACCCTTTATTTGATAACTAGTCCTTTTAGAGGGTGTTTGAAAAGTTTTGAGGGGTCAAATTTTATGCCAGTCGCCTCACCATGATCCGGATAGTGATACCAAAGCGCCCAAGCTAATCTCAACGATCAGCCTGAAATTGCTGCCAATGCAATTGCCGAACAAAAAGCTACCCAAGGCGCTCAAACCGAAAGTTTGGAATATGGGGAAAAAAGACGCCAACGCCAAAGCGCATTAGATTTGGTGGAAGCTGGGGAGAAAGCACGGCGACCAATAAGTTTATCGGGGAGCAACGCGCCGAGTTTGGATACCCAAACCAGGAACAGAGGAAAAAAGACCTTTGGGAATACCGACAATGTTCGACCGAGCATTGCAAGCACTTGTCAAATTGGCATTAGAACCAGAATGGGAAGCGCGATTTGAACCTAACTCATACGGGTTCAGACCTGGACGCTCATGTCACGATGCTATTGGAGCAATATACTGTGATGAAATCAGTCTGCTTAGTGACTCTGAGTACATTTATGGGCTAGGAAAAATCAAAGGCTTATACGAGCAACGTACAGAAGATTTATTCTTAATCAACTTCACTAAACACTATACTTGGGAACTCGTACACGCTGACCATGTATTGATGCGGGTAACTTATCGTCAGCCAGAATTACCTAGAGCGAGTATTGATCGGCATAAATTTGAAACAGATATTAAAAGAATTTTCCCAAAAATTACACTTAAGGAAATTGTGAAATTGTGGGAGTTAGTCTTAGAAGCAACCAAGCAAAAACACGGCACAATGGTTGTTGTATCTTCTGGAGCTAAAGAAGAGTCAAATCGTCTGAAAAATCAGGCTACAATTATCGAACCTGTAGAAATCACAACTCAACTCATGAAAGTGATAACAGGTATCGATGGAGCTGTACTTATCGATTCAAGTTCTATGTGTTATGCAATTGGTGTAATTCTAGACGGACTGGCTTCTAACAAAGGTTCATCTGCAAGAGGAGCAAGATATAACTCTGCTATCAGGTATGTAGAAACAAGTCAGTATCCTTGCATAGCTATTGTAGTGTCTGAGGATGGCTCAATTGATTTGGTTCCCGATCTCATGCCTCAGATTCCACGTTCATCAATCATGGAAGCAATAGAGCAATTAAGAAAGCTAAAAGAAGACAAAAATTTTGATCGGAAAAAATTTAACAAAGTGATAGATTTTTTGTCCGAGCATCAATTTTATTTGCAACCAGAGATGTGTAACACGATTAATAGCTTGAAGCGGGAAGTTCAAGCGACAGAAGAACGCGTAAATCTTATGGCGAGACAGATAGATTATTACGACTTTAGTCAAAACCCAGAAATGGATGAAAGTTATTTTCTAGATGAGTAAGCGACGCTTAATGACGTACGAACTAGAGCGAATCATCTATACCAGGCGGGTAAGGCATTGCAACATCCTTGCCGTCTGCCTATAGTCACCTAGAACACCACCCAGTTGGGTGTTTTTTTCTCTTCTTATCCTTTGTTGACTACCTAGACGCGATCGCGGCTGTGATAGAGCAACAGCAAGAACCTGTTATTCTCGTTGGTCATTCCAGTGCGGGTTTTCTGTTGCAAGCAGTTGCACCCAGAGTAGGCAAAAAGATTGCTCATCTCGTCTTTCATAATGCCTTTATCTTGCCAGATGGTGCTTCGCAATTAGATATGCTTCTCCCGGAATTTGCCCCAATTTTGATTGATGCTGCGATCGCTTCTCCTGACAAAAGCATACCTGTTCTGGAAGATTTAATTCGTAATGCTCTTATGAAAGATGACTCAACAGAAGTACAAAATGCACTGCTGAGTCATTTGGTACCGCAACCATTCGTTCTCTTCAATACCAAAGTCAACACCAATGACTTCTTGCCCTTAAATATCTTTCAAACAGTGTTGTTTTGCAAAGATGACCGCTCGCTTCCAGCAGGAACCTATATCGAGATGGCACACAGCCTTAGCACGTATGAGGTAATTGAATGCCCTGGAGGTCATGAAACGCTGTTCATTAATCCCAAAATTATTGCCGATACACTGACAAAAATCGTCACTAGCTCTACATTTCATGCGATTGCTAGTTAAATAACTAGCCCTGGTTCAATTTACCGATTATGCAGAAGGGTAAATGATCGCATTTTGTAACTCGCTAATACGTCACGAAGCCTGAGAAACCATTTATAAAATAAATCTTTAGCCTACAAGACTACGCAGTATGATCTGAGTTTTGACAGTATATATAGCAGTTTCACTCATTCATTTCTGGGAGACCTTCTTGAGAAGGAGTATTAAACACCTTGGGGGATGTGGATAATATCTCCTTTTTTTACATTGAGATGTTGTTCTCGCATTTTGGTGTATCCCTTTTTTGTAGTGATGAGTAAGCAGTATTTGCAACCCTAATGTACATAGAGTATTCACGAAGTAATCAAGGGTATATAAACCATCTATTGAAAAATGATTTCAGATAGTGCAACGATGATTATTTCCATAATGAGAATATCTTGTAAAGAAAGAGTATACATTTAAGTCACAAAACAACAGAGTTCACCATCCTAAATGCAATCATAACCATCAGAGTCAATCTAGTAACTCCACTCAAGCAAATCAGTATCTAGATTTAGGAGCGTGATTTTTGTATATCAATATGAAGCATAAGCATTAGGCTATAGTTTACAACTATTTTTTCTGGATGTTCAGAAAAACAGCTTACTGGGAAAGCACCATTTTCTGCTATCAAATTCCACAGGTTTCATATAAATAAGTAGTAGTTTTAAGGATAAGCACTATAGAAATCGATATATATAGACAAAAACGAGACTTCGTTTGTCTTGATTATCTCGTCATTATGCGATCGCATCCAAAGTTAAAACAATACAGAATTGCTAGACACTCATGCCCATAATAGTAACTTTTATTTTTTACTTGAATAATAGCCATTATTATTCAAAAATATTTAAGACACTCAAATATCAATAGAAAAAACAGTTATTGTTCTTTAAGCGATTGAGTTCTTATTGTAGGGTAGAAAGATTGCAAACTTATGCAATAAGCTGCCTGGAGATTAATTTAAAAATTAAATACAATAATATAGCATTTTTAATGAAATTAAATTAATGTTTCCCTAGCTAAGTAAGTAATCTGTACTTCAAATTATCACGATTCAAAATGCTTATACAGAATGAAGAAAGCGTAAATACCTTAATAAAGCATTATAGATAAAATTAGCAGATAAATTTATTTTTTACGCTGATATTGTATGATATATTTTTAAAAGTAAAAGGTATACCTCTATAAAAGGAGAATAAAAGATACGTAAGCACCATATAGCAGTAACGACGAAACTCAATAAAGATTTGGTTATAAAATTAGAGTACTTGGCGGAAGTTAAAGGGATAAGCCGTAGTGCTTTAGTAAGAGAATGTATTACAAACACTCTCAACAGCCTTAATGAAGATATTTTAATAACTACTTCAAAAAACAAAATTTCCTAGTGTTTATGCATCACTAGGAAATTCTACTTATCATTTTTAATAAACAAACCATCTATTAAATCAATGCATCAAAGTTTGCCGACTTTGAACGTTGTCAGATATATTGATTCTCACAATTTTAGGAGCTTTTGATCATGAAATATACTATAGCACCTGAAGGCGTACTTTCGTTGTGCGTTGGTGCAAAATTTAGTTCTACCTTTATAGCACTTCAACATTTATTAACAGTAATTCCCTACAGGGCACTCACCTAAAAACTAGAAATCATCAAGTCGGAAATTTGTCCATGTGGCATATAGAGCCATGTAGTAAAGAGGATTTACAGCTAAATGGATAGCCAATTGCGACAATCTGCGATTTTGTATTGGAGTGTGAATGATATGGATCTAAGCCTGAAAAAACAAATTATAAAACTAGTAAATTCCCCAGAATGCGAATACAATCAAGCACTCGTAATACTAATAGAATACGGATGAAATTGGATGCAGCAATTTCATCTCTCATATTACTTGAAAAGCCAACTCCAAAATCAACAGTAGTTTTTTTTCCTCTTCAAGATGAGGTATAAATATGATAATACAGAATACTGAGTTAAGCTTAAAAGCCTTATTAAATAAGGATTTTCATGATATCGAGTCACTACTCAACGATCAACCAACTTTTTGCACCAAAAACATCTGGCAAGCTATCATAACGCTGATATCAAGCCATTTGTTTCAGTATTTTCGAGGTTTTCTAACAATGAGTCTGCTATCAAGGTAAGGACTTCCGATTTACGAGCTGCTGGCATAGATTTAACGAGCGATCGCAAGTCAACAGTTTCTAGCATCGATTCACTAGCGACGCAGGAAAAAAAATAAATTTGAGCATCAGTTGGCAACGCCCCTATCAGGCTGAAAAGATTCCCAGCCATCAAGTCTTTTTGTTTGTTTCTAAAGTGGCTGATTTGTCGCTCCTGCACTCCACTCTTGAGGGCTAGCGACTTAGCGGTGATGCCGAACTTTTCGAGCGTGTGATCAAAAGCTTCTCTGTAATCCATCTTTACATAAAAAAGTACAATTTTGGGCAGGAAATTGTATTCTATTACAAAGGGCAGTGTAATTGAGACTTAAACGAGGTTGACTAACTCAATCCTACCAAACCCCACCATATCCCAAAAAATTAGCCCCAACCTGGTGACACAGGGGGGGCGTTGTGATTTTGCAATTTAAGAGAATTATGACACAACCAAGTACCAAAATTCAGGGACGATTTTATCCACTCCAACATGAAGAATGGCTAAGAGCCTGCCGGGAATTAACCCCAGCACAGAGGGATGTACTCTACTACCTTCGCACTCTCGACCCATACAGCACCGGAATGGAAGTATCGCCAGCACGGATTGCCAAGGATTTATCTACCGCAGAAAAGCCAGTTCACCGCAGCACTGTAGGACGCGCTCTCAAAGCGTTGGATGAAAAGGGGTTTGTCGATATGGAGCTTATTAAAGTCAAGGTTCACGTTCTCACCAAGGGCTTGCATTGTTGCGATGAGACAACAAGTTGCGATGAGGCAACAAGTTGCAGTGAGACAACAAGTTGCGATGAGGCAACTTTGTTGCCTGACGGCAACTTAGGTGATCGTGACGCAACTTGCGCGATCGCTACGCAACTTGCGCGATCGCCACGCAACAAACGCCAGCCGAAAGCCGCACCAGCCAAAGATTCCAGCACCCCTAAGATTAATAAGACTTATTTAGATTTTATAGACTCTCTCTCAGAAGGCGAGAAAGAGAGTTTTTTAAAATTTGGTAAGAAAAAAGCAGCAGAACTTAAAAACCCCCCAGTCCAATTACCGCTCAAATGGATTGAGAAAAACTTTGAGGAATTGTCTGAGCAATGGTTCCCGACCTGCGATGAGAACGAAAATCAAAACCAGAAGTACAATTTTGGGGCTTACAGCCAAGCGCAGCATCAAATGTGGTACGGACAACTACAGACTTTAGTTTGCGGGGCTGCTCAATCGGGCGACAGCGCGAGGCTCGAACAATTTTTAAAAGATGACTTTTACTGTAGCTGGCTCAATTGGGCGAAAACTGCCCGCGAGGACGTGCGCGAATTTTTAGCAAGCAACCCGATACCCATAGAAAACTTAGTAAAAGCGCAAGCAAGTAAGTAATGTCTGAGAATCTAAATTTTGGTGAAAATAGCAAGCTGCCTCCCCAAAATATCGAGGCGGAAGAGGCGATTTTGGGCGGAATCATGCTCGATCCAGAAGCGATTAGTCGAGTTAGCGATACTCTTGTTGCCGAAGCCTTTTACATCAGCGCTCACAAAGACATTTATCAAGCAGCACTCAGGCTCCACGCACAAGGCAAACCCACAGACTTGCTCTCAGTTACAAGTTGGCTGACTGACCACAAAATACTTGTGCGTATTGGCGGGAGAAATAAATTAGCAACCCTTGTAGACCGGACGGTATCAGCTGTCAACATCGATGCTTTGGCTTCTTTGGTGATGGAAAAATATCTGCGGCGGGAATTAATCAAGGCTGGCAATGAGATTGTACATTTGGCACACGACCAAGAAGAAGAAATAACCAAACAATTAGAGACGGCTGAATCAAAAATTTTAGAGATAAATAATAGTGCGATTTCATCAATATCCGAACCAATTCCCCTCAATGAAATCTTGGTAAATGCCTACTCCAGCATTGAAGAAAAAAGTATGGGTATATCACCATCTGGGGTTAAAACTGGATTTTATGACCTAGATGCAATGATAGGAGGATTTCAACCGGGAAAGCTCATAACAATTGCTGGTCGTCCAGCAATGGGAAAATCATCGTTTTTAGGGAATTTAGCCTTTAATATCTCCCTTGATGAATTGCTACCAACTGTTATTTTTAGTCTTGAAATGAGCAAAGAAGAATGGGGAGATAGATTTTTATCCCAAGATGCCAGAATTGAATCAAGCTATTTGCAACAGGGCAAGATTACTAAACACCAGTGGGAACCTTTAGCACAATCAATCGGTAGGTTGAGCGAGTTGTCCGTTTATATTGACGATTCACCCGTGATAACTGTTAGTGCGATACGTTCTAAGGTGAAACGGATTGTTGCCCAATACGGTCGCATTGGCATGGTTGGTATTGATTATTTGCAACTAATGGAAGGGACGGATGGTGATAGCTACAACATCGCTTTTCAAATCGGAAAAATCACCAGACAGTTAAAACAATTAGCTCGTGAATGTAACACAACTATTGTTATTTTGTCGCAATTGAATCGCGGTGTAGAGAGCCGTAATATCAAGCGTCCCATGATGTCGGATTTGCGAGAATCAGGGCGAATTGAGGAAGATTCGGATTTAGTTTTGCTCCTTTATCGGGATGAATATTATTTTCCCGATACGATTGATAGAGGTATTGCAGAAGTAATTATCGCTAAAAATAGGGGCGGGCCAACAGGAACAACAAAACTGTTGTTTGATGCACAGTTTACTCAGTTCAAAAATCTGGCGTGTTAACAAAACTAGTCTGCATTTATTGATACAAAAAAAGTGCGTTGACAAATATGAGTAAGTATTCTGTAGGCGATTTTGAGGTAGGTTTAGCAAGCTTTACCGTAGGCGATCGCATTATCACCCCAGGCGAACGATACGGTACTGTATCGAGCGTACACAAGAAAATCGGCATCACCTGGGATAACGGGCATTCTAAAGAATACACCCTCAAACAAATGCAGGGTTGGAACTATCGAAAATCAAGTGAGGATGAGATACAGGAGGCGACAGAATGCAGCTTAGACACGCCAGCTTTTTTGCAGGAATCGCCGGTTTTGAACTCGGAATTAAGGCAGTTGGAGCAGCTGAGTTTATCAAAACAGAACTCTTCATTGAAAACAACCCCGACGCTCAAGCAGTCCTCAGCTACAGATTCCCAAAAATCCCCATACACAGCGACATCACAAACTATTACCCTCAGCCGGGGGAATTTAGCCTTTACACAATTGGATTTCCTTGTACTGGAACCAGCACCGCAGGCAACGGTACAGGACTCGAACACCCAGAATCATCACTCTGGTTTGAAGCCCTGCGCTGCATCGCCGACGGCTGCCCCAGTTTCGTCATCATTGAAAATCCTGAAGGGCTTATCCATAAAGGATTACGAGCAATTCTTGGTGGACTCCGAATGGTCGGCTATCACTGGGACGATCCGCAGCTCATATCGGCGGCGGAAATCGGAGCGCCGCACCAAAGGAACAGACTCTTCGTTGTTGCCTACACCAACAACATATTGCAAAGGCTCAACGGGATGCAGGCCAGCTGGGGCGACCAGATTGGAGCAGAAATTAAAGCCACATTTAGCCAAGGGCGACAAACTAAATCCCGCCGTGCCAGGGTGGATGATGGGGTTCCCCGTTGGTTGGGTGGAAAAAGTATTGATGGATGGTGGCGAGACAATCTCTATACAGCTCCCATTTACCCAGGAGTACCTCGCTACCTCAACAAGCGCCGGGAATGTAACGACCTCTACGCCCGTGCCGTCTGCCCCCTCCAAGCAGCGATCGCAATTAAACGAGTCTGTTATCTCGCCAATCTCGTCACAGCAGCTTAAAAAGTCAAATATCAAAGTAGACCTTTATATCTGCGATGCAAGAGAAAATGTTGGCATAGTTAAAAACTGTTGTTCAACTTTCTTTGTTGTTGACTGGGAAACAGAAAAAGATAAATGGTACTTCTGGGAAAGGGATGAACTGTACATTGCTGAGTTGGCGTTGGCGCAGCCCGCCGCAGGCATCGCTCCTCAGTGCCTAATAGATAAATTCTTAGAGGATAAATCAGAGCCACTTGTACTTTGCCCTAGCTGCGAATTACAGCACATATATTTAAGTGGTGGCTGTGGTATGTGCGGTTTAGCACCCGCAAATTTCTTAGAGGAAACTGAAGGCCGCGAAGAAGTTGTGCAAAAGCCCAAAGGCAGACAGCGTATAGGCTGCTTGTACAAATATATTGAGAATAAGAAGCTGAAAAATGGAAGCATCGCAAGCTACCCCCGTGTCATCGGACACAGGCAGACTGATAATCCTACTCATTGGCGCTGGGGTTTCAATTGGGAAGAGAAGATAGACGGCGAGTGGAAGGGGCGGAGTATTGGTAGTATTCCTGTGGGTGCGATCACACTTATTCAATCAATGCAGAAAGAAGGGGTTAGTTTAGAGGAAATAATCGACTTTATTAGGAGGGCGAAAGCTAAGAAATCTTAACAGTCACGTCCTATACATTCTCAAGAACAATATGACAAAGTTCAAAGGCACGTAGATATCCTGATTGATAAAGGATATTTGTTAGAAGATGAACGAGATTATTTAGTTTTACTTGGACTACTAATTAAAGATTACGAAGATAGAAAAGGAATTTTAACAGATGTATAAGGGATTATTTCTGGATTTAGACGGGACTGTAAGAGAATCAACTGATGGTAAATTTATCCAACAGCCTACAGGACAGCGAATAATGGCGGGTGTGCATGAAGCGATCGCACATCATAAACGCCAGGGCTATACAATCATTGGTATTACTAATCAAGGTGGGTGTGACACCATCAACCGTGATACTGGGAAGCCTTTAAAGAGTTTGGAGGATGCGATCGCTGAACAGCAATACACACTTTCTCTAATTCCTGAAATGGAAGCAATTTACTTTTGTCCAGATATGAAAGGATACATTTGCTTTAAAGTCGATAGAGATAATGTAGAAAAAATAGAAGACAACACCGAAGCTGAAACACATTTTTATGCTATCAGTCGAGCTTATGATGAAAGCTATTCTACACCACTAGATAGAAAATTTAGAAAGCCTGGGGCGGGGATGATTTATCGTGCAGCTAATGACTTTAAAATTGATTTAACTAAAAGTTGGATGATAGGCGATAGAGATGAGGATGAGAAGGCAGCGATCGCAGCCGGAGTAAACTTTATATGGGCTGATATTTGGCACACGAGGTTCACACCTGGAATGTACGAAGTAAGACAAGCCACGCCGCAGCAGGTAGAATTTTTAGAAGGGCTAAATTTAAATTAATGCTATTAACAGAACCTGAAATACAACAAGTTTTAGAGCAAGTTAAAGCTGCTTTTCCCAACTTAGCTGATTGGGAATACAACAATGAAAAAAACGAGGAGTATTTTGGTTTCTCGGTATGGGGAGAGTTTGTGATTAAAACTGAAGAATTAATAATACCCCGGCGGTTTTTCATTACACTTGACACTAATCATGAGGATAAATGGCAAGGATGTTTAACGGTAGGGCTACATAGCTATCTGTGGTCAAGTGCTGATGTAGGCGATGCCCATTTAGTAGATACAGACCCAAGTGATACTTTAGAAGAGGCGATTGCAGCACTCAAGGCGAAAATATCAGAACTATTCCAAGCTTTTCAGTAAACAAATAGCAGTACTAAATGTGTGGGCTTATCGCCCTCCGGTTCCAGTTTCTTAGAGGAAAATGGCGATCGCAGTAGTTCATACCAAAATGCTACACAGCAACTTGCTCCCACGTAGTATTTTCCTCAAGAATATCTATTTCAACTTTAGAAAGTATTTTAGGTTTCATTTTTTGCAAGTCACTTAGGACGATTTTGACATCCTCGGTATTAAACTTATAGTACTCAGTTAAACTTCCGATGGGATAATTAAAGCCCTGATAGCGGTGTTTGAAATACAGTTCAACATTACCTCTATGCTCCCAAGTTCCTAATACTTTAATAGCAGCACTCGAATAATGAGCAAGTAAATCAATTTTTACTTCTGCTACTCGCTTGATAACGGGTCTAGTGGTTACTCCTATCTTGTAGATAATTCCAATATTAGTTTCAATCTCTAAAAAATACAGACTAGAGCATAGAATACGTTGAAGTTGAGCGCGATACAGCTTTAAATCAGTAAGTCGATATGCCAAATTTGGGGCATTTTTATATTCGGCGTGTTTCAAAGCTAGCTCAAGTTTCAGCAGTTTTTTAAGTAATAACGGCTCTTGCACATCGTTGAATCGCGTTAACTCTAGCGCTCCAACAGGAACTTTACCTAAATCACTAAATTCATATTCAGGTGGTTTAATATAAACATTTTTTCTTAACATTCCTGCTTTGAGCAAACCAGGAGTAACTAAGTAAGAACTAATAGGATAATTTTTGGCTCCGTATTCCTTCCAGAGTAATTTTAACTGTGCTAAATCCTTGCCAGATAGCTGAATGTTGAAATTATCATAGAGAGGCAGAGTTGGAAATTCCCGGTTAGCTACTCTTCGACAAGTTTCTCCATGATGAGCAAAATGGTGTTCTTTTACCTTGCCTTTCTTGGCAGTTAACTCACCATTACAGTAAGGGCACTTAAGTAAAGTCCTCCCTCTGTTGATATCTTCAATACATATCAATATCCCATCTTCATTTACACCATATTTTAGCCACATTGCCACACCATGATTTAGAAGTTGAATTTGTTCTTACCAGTGTGCTTCAAATTTTTAAAAATGTATCTATCTTCTGGATTAGTGTAATGTTGATTTGAAGAATCTAAGTGTAATAGAGTGAAGCGTAGGCATCGCTTTTCCTCATCTACAATACTTAGGGTATTCGGAAGTTTCGCACAATTGTTAGTAATATCAGTTTTTATGTTTGAACAACAAAGAGAAAATTTACAGCTTCATGTTAAACAGTTAGCTGCCGAAGCTTTAGAAAAATCAGAACCATCGGCATGGTTTGAAGTGTTATATACCGAAGCTAAAGGTGATACAGCAAAAATTCCTTGGGCAAAGTTAACTCCTCACCCTTATCTACAAGATTGGTTGACGAATCATCAACCGTTCGCTTCTCTTCAAAAGGCGCTAGTCATTGGTTGTGGCTTGGGAGATGATGCCGAAGCTTTAGCAAATCTAGGATTTGAAGTAACTGCCTTTGATATTTCACCGACAGCGATCGCTTGGTGTCAAGAGCGATTTCCTAATTCGACTGTCAACTACATAGTTGCAGATTTGTTAGCAATTCCCTCACAATGGCATCAAGCTTTTAACTTTGTTTTTGAATGTCGTAATATTCAAGCTTTGCCCTTGAATGTGCGTTCTTGGGTTATTTCTTCAGTTTCATCCCTTGTTGCTCCCGGTGGCACACTTTTGCTGATTACTCGTGTTCGAGATACAGAAGATGAACCCTCTGGCCCACCTTGGGCGTTATCAGACTCGGAACTCAAACAATTTGATAATTTGGGATTACAGCAAGTAGAAAAACTCGTATTTTTAGAATCTGAGCAAATTGACATTAAGCAAGTGCGGATTGAATATCAAAGACCATAATTCTTTGATATCCTCTGAGCGCTAACCGCTTGTATTAATGGATACCCCAAAATTTCTTAGAGGAAAAAAGGAAAGTGAAGGCGTTGGCGATCGCTCTATTTTCCCCTCTAGGAGACGCTACTCGCGTTTGCTTGATTGGGGGCAGGGTAAAATACTTGAGAGCAATCTTTTTACTGGCTATGAATAGTTGTTACATTGTGCTTTAAATCACTTTATAAGTTCTGACTCAAGGTGGTAAAAGAATTGTTGTTGGATGGTTGTGTCTACACAAGAGTCCAGCAAGAGTTAATTTCTTTACCGCCTAAGAGAATTTCATGCTCAAACACATATCCAGAGTCGTAGCCGTCTTCATCTTAATTGTGGGGTCTACATTTATATCTGTTGCTGCAACTCCCCGTTCAACTTGGGTAGAAAATGAAATTTACCAATACAACCATCCCTTTGCTTCTCAATTGCCCCAAGAACTGGCAACGAAAATGCAAAAGATGACAGCTAGCCCCTTCGCCTTTTATCGAGGAACGGCTGACATTTTCTATCGTGATATGCAAACATTACCGAGTTCAGCATTTGTCAATTCCTCTACTGATGCCATTTGGTTAGAGGGGGATATGCATCTGCAAAATCTTGGGGGAATGAGAGATGGCAACGATAATAACGTCTTTGATACTACTGACTTTGATGAAGGTTATCTTGGCCCTTATGTTTGGGATTTGCGACGTATGGCAGTCTCGATTCTCCTAGCAGCCAAAGAAAACGGTCTAAGCTCCAGTGATGGTCAAGATATTGTCCGAAATTTTCTGGATGCTTACCTCAACAAGATGAGCGACTTTAAGGGGACTAACGACGAGCTATCATACCGTTTGCAAGAGAGCAATACCAACGGTGTGGTCAAGGATTTAATTCAACAGGCAGCAGCCAAGAGCCGCTCTAGTTTGCTAAATAAGTACACGCTGCTAAATAGCAGTAGCAATCGAGTTTTTCAGACAACCTCTGAACTCCAGCCTGTATCCAGCAGCACCTACTCAGATATTACTGGGGCAATGAGCAGCTACATCGCTTCGATTCCTAGCAGTAAGCGCTACAGCAATAGTTACTACACCCTAAAAGATATTCGTCTCAAATTAGGTTCCGGTACTGGTAGTCTTGGTAAGTATCGGTATTACTTGCTGATTGAGGGCCCAACTTCAGCAACCGACGACGATCGCATTTTGGAGATGAAACAGGAAGCTTCTAGCGCCGTAGCGATCGCAGTTCCAGGTTTACTACCAAGTTCAGTCTATGGAAATCATCAAGGGGCGAGGGTGACAATTGCCACTAAAGCGATGCTCTCTAATACTGACCCCTTGGTTGGCTACACTACGGTCAGTGGTATCCCCTTTATGCTGCATGAAAAATCCCCTTACCAGGTGGACTTTGACTATACCTTACTAACCACTAAATCAAAATTCATGGATGCGATGGGATATGCAGGTAAGGTCGTTGCTAAGAACCATGCTATCTCTGATAAAGATTACGATGCTAGCATTGTTTCAGAAAGCGTTGACAAGGAAGTGACTGATATCACCAGCCCTAACAAGGGTGTATTCAAAGATGAAATTGTTAACTTTGCTCTAGACTATGCAACTCAAGTCGAGTACGACTACACCAGTTTCGTGAACGCTTACAACAGTGGGGTGACACTCTACTAAACTGAACTGTTGATTGCAATTGTTGAATATAGGCGATAGTGATTACAGGAGTGCGTAGTTTACCGCACTTCGACAGGCTCAGTGACCACCGTAGGCATCACTCCCCTAAACCCGTTAACAGGTTTACTCGATTCAGTTCTGGGGGATAATCAGCTAGTCGGCACGCTCCCCGTAATACCCTTGGAACCCAATCAGCTAAACTTATTTCCAGACGTGAAACCCACACCAGCACTTTTGACAGAAGCGCTGGTGATGAGTGCTAATGCTCTGCTGAAGTGGAAGTCCCAAATACTTGAGTATCAACAAAAGATGAGGAAAAGTCAGCCAGCAAGACAGGTGACGCTGTTTGACCTTGTATCCAACCACTGCGACCCAGACCGGATCGATCCGTTACAGTTGCAGGTGCGTAGGCGTAGCCCGCCGTAGGCATCGCTCTCGTTTTGGAGGATGCCAGCAGATAGCCCCGGCGATGCGTGTCTGTACTTCATCGTTGACTCTGCGACTGGCTTAATTTTGTATGTGGGTGAGACGTGCCGTAGTAACAAGCGGTGGAAAGGGATTCATGCCTGCAAGGATTACATCGCCAGCTACCAAGATTTACATTATCGCTATGGGATGAACACAGCAGTCAACATCGCTTTTTGGTGGGACAGCCCTGTTGACCGACGCGCACGGCAGGAGTTGGAGTTGAGTTTAATTTTGAAGTGGCGTAGTCCATTTAACAAAGAAAACTGGGAGCGCTGGGGGCAACCGTTTGGGTAGAAGAAAGTAAAGTTTAGCGCCAAAGCAAATCCCCTTCAATAGCAGATTTATTAGTTGATTATTAGTGACATTAATAGTTATTATTCTGGTTTACCGAACCGCAAAATTCGAGTAAACCGTAATCTTTTTTACTGGCTAATTTGGTGTGGTAATCATCAATTATTGGGTGAGAATAACCGAATTTACAGGACTTATAACCATACTTATTATGAATACATAAGCACAAAACGAAGTGCAAAAACGATTAAGCAGGAACTATTTAAAGAGAGTAAGAGTTATGGCACTAGTTCGTTACAACCCCTGGCAAGAATTGAACGCTTTAGAACGTCAAATCAACAGCTTATTTGGAGATACCAGAGTACCATCTGCACGGTTTGACAGAGATTTTATCAAAGTTCCGGCTGCTGAGTTGCACGAAACTGATGATGCTATTCATTTGAAGCTTGAACTCCCAGGACTTGAAGCTAAAGACCTGGATATTCAAGTCACCCAAGATGCTGTTCGCATTAGCGGTGAGCGCAAGTCCCAAACTAAAACCGAAAACAATGGCACTACAAGAAGTGAATTCTACTACGGCAAGTTCCAACGTGTAATTCCTCTATCTGCTAGGGTTCAAAATACCAATGTCACCGCAGATTATAAAGACGGCATTTTGAATTTGACACTACCCAAGTCTGAGCAAGAAAAGAACAAAGTTGTCAAGGTTAATCTAGAGCAACCTGCTGCTTAATTGGTTGTGATGAAAATACTCTACCTCCAATAATTGATTGAGATGCTAAAAGCCCAGTTATGAGATGACTGGGCTTTTTTGTATGCGATCGCTTTTGGGTTTTCCTCTAAGAATTGGGGCGATCGCTATCTCTTGGAGTGAGTCAGAGTAAGGACTGGCAGCTACGCTGCTGACGACTCAGGCGTTGCCGCGTCTCCTGCTGTGCGACTGTGCGATCGCCCCCATTCCCCAACCCCAATACCCAATGATTACCACTTCAGGATGACCGGCGAAGCCATCGTCGTTCGCTTGCGTCAGCAAGCAGTCAAGGATGCGGGGAATTCTGGCGATCGCCCTTTGGCATGCTATTTCGTTGTTTCACGACTTAACGGGAAAAGCCAGTATCGCTACCAGCCTATACTAACCGTGTAGACGTAGCTGCCGTAGGCATCGCTAGCAATAATCAACCTTTACCAAACCGGATAAAGCTTCCTTAAGCATTTACCAAAATAGTTTTTGAATATAAATGTAACTTTTTATTTTTATTTTACGAATGCATATAAAAAATGAAAATATTAAATTAGATTTTTAATAAGTTGAATATTTTCAAATATTCAACTTATTATTCACCACTCTTTGAAAGTTGGATTTTTCATATTCTTACATTATTTTGCGTTTTGTATAAATTCAGTAACAACTATTAAAAAATGGGAGTTGATTGAATATGCAATTGAAAACACTCGCAACAAATTTAATAAAATTTAATTGTATTGCTAAACTCCTAGCAGTTGGAATAGCAGTTTCCATAGGAGTACCTGCATTAGCCGAGGTTTCACAGACTACTGTTAAACCCTTTAATCCTTATTATATTCAAGGAGGTACTGAAGATAATAATGGAACTATTTTATACATTTGCTCTACCATTGTTGATGGAGAGTATACACCTGGGAAATACTATCCACCAAATCAAACCTGCTACGTTTCTTGGGGTGGTGAAGAATACGGATTTAGGAGTAATTTCCAGGTTCTAATTGCAAACTAAATTAGAAGCAAAAGGTTTTAACTGATCGCAACTTCCCTACTTTCCCCAATTTGACCTCATAGCACCTCACGCTACCGCAACAAAACATTACAAGTTGTCTGTAAAAACTAAACTGGGGACAAAGAAGCTTTTTTGTCCTGTCGTTTGATATTTACTTTGGTTTGTTGGTGTGATGAAGCCGCATCTGTTCTTAATAACGGTTATCTACGCCAGCAGATAGACAGTTACTATTTGCTTAATGTATAGCTTTTGACTGATTGTTAAATATTTAGGCTCTTTAATACAATACTGATAAAGTGTTTATTCGTAATGCTCATTATATAATTTGCAACTGCCAGCCAAATAATTATGTCGGCGATGCAAGTGAGTAACAGCAACGCCAGTAAACAGAGAACAACAGCATTTCCTACAAAGTCCCATTAAATGGAAAAACTGATGAAGGAGCAACCCATAATATCCGCCGATAAGAGCGCCGCCGCTTCGCGACGCTCCCGACAGGCTGCACGCCCCGCCCTAACGTTGCTGCTCGCGATGACCTCCCTAGTCACCGCCGTCGGCATCGCCTCCCCGGCGACCGCCAACTCGGCTGACTGCCCCTCCGGCAAGTTCTGCATCTGGACGAACTCCACCTACAACGGGTCTTTTGCGTATTTCGCCAAAGGTTCTGCCAATCTGGCTAACCCGATCGGTGGATATGTGTTCAACAACAAGGTCACGTCAATCTGGAACCGGACTGGCAGCGCATGGTGTCTATACGACGGTGCGAACTACAAGACGCTGTTACTACGGCAGTCTGCGGGCGGCTACCGCGCCAACTTAGCGATCGAGCGCATCGACAACAAGACGAGTTCGCTGAAATCCTGCTGAGATGTAGTAGTTCACATGGTCGGTGAAAGTGCGATCGCCCTAGTCCTGAACACGTTTTTTCTTCCAATCAAAAAGTGTTACACCAGCCTTAGCGCTCCACTCATTCAAAGCTTTTTGAACATCAATGATTTCGTCTGGTATCTCTACTTCCATTGATTGAATATCGGGAATACATTGCGGTGAATCGCACTCTTCTGGAGTTAAATGAGCATAGTAAATCTTGATTTTCATAAATCTACATTTACCATGCGATGGGTGTCCACCGTCTAAGAATTAGGAGGTGCGATCGCATACCTGCCCGCTGGAGCAGGGCAACTACTGTCCTGATGTCCAAGTCCGTAGTTTAGTTAGTGCAGGTTTAGAAGGTGTAGACAAATTGAGTCGGTATTGGAACATTGGGACATAGGAACCATTACCCTCGCGGACGGTAACGAGAAAGGCTGTTTTATTGCGTGGGTCTTTGTCGATTTTATCGATGTAACCAGACTGTATTTGTTGTATGTTTAAAGGTTTTGCTTGTTTAAATCCTGGTTGAGAAATACAAACAATTGTAGTTCCATCTTGATACCTACCTGAGTAAAACCAGTATGTTTGCCCTTTGGTTTTAAATTCGGATTTATAGAAAATAGTAAACTTATCAAATTCATTTAATTGCTGATTTTGTTTACAGTTATTGTCAATGTATATTTCTTGAGCAGTGATTGGACTACTGGAGAATAAACCCAGTATTAAACTGAGAGTAAGTCCAGAGAAAAGTGTTGTTTTAGACATAAATTTATTAATTAAAAAGTTTCCTCTAAGAATGGGAAGCGTAAGCGTAGACCGCCGCAGGCATCGCTCACTTTTCAAGAGAACCATCGCAAGTATCCCCCCACACTGCCATAAATTCTTGCCACTCCTCCTCAGTCTCCGGTGCTTTGTCTTTGGTCAGTCCCACTACTCGCGCTAGCTTCCTGGCTTGGTCTACGCCCTCGCCAAGCTCAACGAACTGGTATTCTAGGTTGGGGTCGTAGCCTTGGCTTAGTAGCTTTGCATACTCAGTATCGGTCATGCCGAGGTTGTGGGTTTCAGTCATGGTTGGGGTGGGCGATCGCGTCGATGGTTTTCATGCGCTCGATGTATGTCTCAATGTCTGCTGTAGCAAAATAAGGGATTATCCAGATAGGTAATATATAATAATTAAACTAATTTAAATATACTTCAATTACAGCGATAGATTTAATCCAATGGAACCATTAAATCAAAAGTCCAGATGCGAAGAATGGAAGAGATTGAGAGAGGCTGGGCATGACTATAGAACAGCTTATACTCTATCTTCAGATAATCCTTTAGCTACTCATAATAGATTGAATAAGTTAAGGGAAGATATTTTAAACTATATTAATAGCGGTAGAAAAGATACATCTTCACCCATACATCAAAAACTTAAAACGCTTCAACAGAGTAATAGTAAATATCTTCAAGAAAATAGTGAATCAATGAATAATATTCCAGAAGAGTACCAAAATTCTTATTATATATATGGTAGGGATTTAACAGACTTATTATCAGACTAATAATAGGTTTAAATTGTTTCTAGAATTGAGTTTTATAACTTGGTAGATTTTTTGAAAATCGGGTGAGCGCTAATGCAACGGCCGCTGGAAGTGATTGCTTTAATATATTACAATTTTTTAAGTATGGGAGGAGCAATGTCTGCGACGGTAAACTACGCATCTTTAACTTTTCCTCTCTTGATGGAGAGAGCGATCGCTTTCCTTGCTTGAATGAAGGATAAACACAATCAAATTACTTTACCTAATACTGTCTCCAAACGGCTGGTGAATTCTGAAGGGCGATCGCTTGTCAAAATCAACTGCTCAATTGCCCGTGTCATCGCCACGTAAAGTAATCGCGCTTCTTCTTCTGGTGTGCCGTGTCCGTACTGGTCAGGCATAAAACCAATGCCAGGAATAAGCACCACTGGGAACTCTAGCCCTTTAGATGAGTGCATGGTTATGAGTTTGATGCTTTGTTCGTCCAGGTGATAGTTGCGGCTCTCGCTATTGGCGTTTACCCATTCGATTGGGATTTGGGCTTGTTGAAAGTGATTATATATGCGATCGCCCATAAACTTGGAGCGGTAAATAATTGCTATTTCGTTCCAGGGGATATCTCGCTCGTGTAATTGTTGGACTCGCCCTGCTAGGTAATCTACCTCGTGTTTAAAACTGGGTAAACGGATGAGGTCTGGTTTGGGGCCTTGCCGTCCGGCACTGGCAGGTTCTACCAATACCACTTGGTCATCATCCCCGGTGGTGGGTTGCATTACTTCCTTCGCAAATTCGTAGGCTACCTTTAACACCTGCTCTGTGTTGCGGTAGTTGAGTTTAAATATGGTGGTGCGTCCCTGTGCCTGGATGCCCACACTCTTAAAGCTAAATTTCTGAGT
This sequence comes from Nostoc sp. DedQUE08, assembly GCF_034530895.1. Classification (NCBI taxonomy): domain Bacteria; kingdom Bacillati; phylum Cyanobacteriota; class Cyanophyceae; order Nostocales; family Nostocaceae; genus Nostoc; species Nostoc sp. DedQUE08. The sequence goes on along the minus strand of NZ_JAVRCD010000045.1, from coordinate 40,744 downwards.
GCGTTTTTCACCGTAGAGGTTTTGGGCATCGTCATAGAGGATAAGCAATGAATTGGTTTCGGGATTGACCATCTGGGCAATCAACTTTAACCACTCTGGTTTAAAGTCGTGTCCTTCGTCCAGCATGACAGCGCCATAAGTGCCAGATGGTATTAACTGGGCATCGACGGCAGTAATTACTCTTTGAACCAATTGGTCTACATAATCTTCACCTTGATACTCCCTAGAGTCGGGTCTGGGGATGTCATACTTTTTGAGTAAATCCATACACCAGCCATGAAAGTGTCGTACTTTGATGCGACTGATTTTGTTCGGATCTTCTTGAACCACCTGCCTTAGCTTGGCAGCAAGAGAGACGTTGAAGCACAGCACCAAAATTGGTTTATTACTGACTTGAGCAAGATGCTGACAACGGTAGGCTAAAATCATGGTTTTTCCAGAACCCGCTACACCATGAATTACTCGATGTCCGTCTCCTAAACTCCGTGCCAACTGTTCCTGTTGCAAGTCCATAATTTTCAGGATGTCTGGGATAACGGTTTCGGGAGTTTCTTCATCTGAGGAACTGTCAGGAGCAAACTGCTGATTTGGTCGTAAATCTGGGAAGATATGCCACCGGATTCTATCTATTTGACTGCTGGTGAGGGTCTTGCCAAATTGATATGCAGATAAATCCCAAAGTCGTTGCTGAAATTCCCCTGCATCAACCTTTTCATACATCTCATCTTTGCAGATAACTAAGTGTTCCTCAAATACTGCTGGTAGTTCACTTTGCTCAAAATCCTTGCGCGTGATGTTGGTGAATACCACGCCGTAACCATAGGGAATGACCAGCTTACCCTGATATTTACCTTCTTGCTGCACCAGGGCGGGGTCTTTTTCTAGCATTTTGTTGACTGCTAGGGCATAATCTCTGGCCTGTTGTAGTGGGTGTTGAACTTCCTTGATTCCATCCTCAGTAAGCAATGTGACTGTGGAAGGGTTGATATTTTGAATAATGTCTAGTTTCCAGTCTTTGACTTCCAGAATAAATAAGCCCCGGCTGGGATGCAGCACTATAAAGTCTGGGTGTAATTGCTTTTTACCTACTGGTACGTCATACCATAGCAGGTAATCATCTTCTAATTTTTCCTCCATGCGCTGCGCTAACCTCCTCTCGCCAGGGGTCATTCGCATTGAGCAGCTATTTAATGAGGGAATTAGTGTGGCCATAAATGGTAGATGTTTATATGGGTTTTTGGGGTGCGATCGCTTGGGTTTCCTCTGAGAATGGAAATAAAATTAAAAGTTAAGTTGCTCTAGAATTAAATTAAGCTATTAAAGACTGTGCAATCTGCTGAGGGGTCATTCTTCTAGCATTTTGAGAATGAGCCTTGAGATTAATATCCTGAATAGTTTGTGGCAAATTGTTTAATGTTGTAACACGATAAAATCCACCAATATTCGACTCAATACTAGAAGCAATGCTTGCTTCTGACGGAAATACAACTAAACCATATACAGGGAGTTTTAGGTTTCTGATTCTGCTAGAGTTTCTAGTACGCCTTAGAAGAGAGTCTGTATAAATTTTAACTTGTTGGTAAGGATTTTGACCCCAACAAGCATTGACTATAATTGTGTCACTTCCTCTTCGACATATCCAATTTGTATTGCGTAAATCTCCAGTTGGCTCAATTACTCCTTTATAAGACTTAACCTCTAAAACAATGATGCAGTTTGTGAGTATAACTATAAAGTCTGTAAACTTACTATTGTCTCCACCATTACCAACATCAAACTGCGTAAGTATTTCTTTTTGGGGTAAATTACTCTGTAGGCAATTTAACACGGCTTGTTCAAAATCATTGAGAGGGTGTCTGCCCATATCCTCTTTAATTATTTCAATTTCCTCCGTGAGACGTGCCATTTGCTGAATTGCTCTTTCAGCCTTCTGGTGAGATTCCTGTTTTTGCCGCTCTCGTTCTATAAGCGTTCGTTGCAAAATTTCAAGCTGCCTATTTAGTTGAGCTTGAATATCTTGCTGAGAAGCTAACTGTTTCTCTAAACTAGTTATGGTATCTATAAATTGATGTTCACTATTACGAAGTCGTCCTAGCTCTAACTCAGCTATTGACCTAGCACTTTCAACTTCTTCTATTTGACTTTGAAGCAGTTTCAATGATTTTCCTTGATGTATAGCTCCTGTAAGCTGACTTTGATAAACCTGTAACTGATGATTTAATAGCTGAATTTGAGATTCTTGTTCTTGCTGCTTTTGCCTGGCGGATTCAGCTTCGGTTCGAGCCTTATCTAACTCACCCTTCGTACTTTGCAAATTGGTGACAGCCGGAACTGATATTACTGTATTTTTTAGTTGTGAGATTTCTTGTTGTAGTTGCTGATTATAACTATGTAATTCTTCAGCTTGTTTTATCGAATTTATGCGCTCTTGCTCCCATTGCTTTTGGAGAACTTTAATTTGATTGATTCGCTCTCTTAACTGTAGTAATAAGCTGTCTTTTTGCTGACGTAACGTGTTTTCTATGTGTTCTGCTTCTTCTTTTTGTACTTGTTTTTTGTAAAGAAGATATTCCCAAAGAATCCAGAAAGCCAAGCCACCCGTTAGACACGCTAACATAGTCATTGTATAGGTTTCAATACGACTGCTTGTGGCAATAGGATTACTAAGCCACTTGAAGAAATCATCTTCAAAAGTAGGTCTTACACCTCTGACATAGTAAACCCTACCAATAACTCGACCTTGATTCGTTAAACTTGTAGCAGTACGCTCAACAGCACGAGAGTCTTCATAACTCCATTGTGAATATAAAGGAGGAGGGTCAAGTAGCAAATCATAAGGATGATTTTTTAGTTCTTGTGGATTAAGTGCTGCTTTCCAAGAGCTACGGCTAGAACCATTTCCTGATGAAGCAATAACTTTCTCTCCGCTAGGATCTGTCACAATTAATCCAAATAAGCTATAGTTGCTATCTAATGTACGTTGTAGTTCTTCAGATTTATTTTGAATTAAGGCGTAAGAAAGTTTCGTTGGTAGAGTGTGAGACAATATATTAAAATCAACCGTCTGGACGCGAAATATTGTTTTGTCCCAATAGTTGTTGTAGCGGTCAAAAATCGTGAATGCTCCAATGCCAAAGGTAACTATTCCTGTTAAAGACAATCTACCTAGCCTTTTTGCAACTTTTGCAACCCTATTTGCTTTTGATGAAGGTATTACCTTAACACTCTCTAGATTTTGTAATTTTTTGGTCATATAACATTCCATTCCTTTTTAACTGCGAACACTAACCTTTCAATTTATCTACACTCTGTCATTTGTTATAGAGATTACAACTAGTAAATCTAATAGCTTACCTGTCTGCAATTTTAAGTAATACGGAAGTTTACCTCCGACCAAGACAATAGAATTACCCTTGACTCGATGCTCTATTCCTTAAACCATTTTTAGTCAATTATGTTTAATGTAATGTTAAGACAGCGATCGCACGCAAGTTTTCCTCTAAGAATGGGGAAAATGATGTCTACGCCTACGCAATTTATTTTAGTGAAGCTTTAATTTATATCCCCTATCCTGGGGTTCGCATACATAGACTTCATCAACTAAGCTTGAATTTGGGTTTGAGGTTGTCTTGTTTGTGTGTTGATGGGTGCATTTAGTTTGCGCGATAATGCCAACACATTCATAGCAAACTGCTGATAAAGTTCTGGAGATTTATTCATGAAAACAACTATTGCATTGCGATAACTGTAAATTGCTAAATATCGACGTTTATTGTTTATTGCATACAGAATAATACCGACACCTGCAACAAGTAGAATTGAACCTAATATAAAAGATTGCTTGAATGCGCCCAAAGCTAAAAAAGCTAGAAAGCCTCCAATAACTAGCAATGCATAGATGGGTGATTCTAAGATTTCAACTGAGTCAATATTTTGAATGCGTATCCAAGACTCTTTCTTTTCTAGACCAGTTTTGACTGTTCCTTGAAGAGTATCGCCTGTAATTTTGACAGTCATTGATCCTCTTGCTGGAACTAACACATTTCCCCAAACTTGGGCGGGAGCGCCTGTGATTTCAAAGACTTGCTGATTAGTTCTTATGTTTGTATTACCGTTCATTAGATGCTTTACCTGATGTTTAAAATTGCTGTCAATAGTTTTGTTTTACACGTTAAATAGATTTGATGATTTCAGTTAGGAGAACAATCCCACTCATTTTCTATAACAAAGACATTTTCATTTATAAGTCCTCCACGTGGGGAGTATAAATCGCCTTTAAGATAAATGAATGTGTTGTTTTTAATAATTTCTTTTGCTATTAAACTCCAAGATGTTCCAATATAGCTTTCGCCCCTCCAATTAGGATGAATATCATTAGGGTTAGGGGTGGAGAGAATACGAGATTGATTGCTCTTAGGCGCACAACCTATATTTACCTTGGCTGAAGTTTCTGTATTTATCTGTTGCTGAAAAATATCTGTCCTCTCTTCTGACTCAGGAAAAGTATATTTGGAGCTAGGAGTCTCGCGCAACACAATCTGCTTCGGTGCTGAACTTAATTTTTGGTAAGTAAGTTGATATTTTTTTCCATCAAATTTGAAGACTCTCCAAGCTATTTCTCTTGGTTCATAAGTGAACACGGGGGCAGCAATATTAATCCAACCTTTACTGCGGCTGAGAAGTATGGCTACTTGCAATTCACCTCGTGAGGTAAATACATACGAAATGAAGCGATAATTATTACCGTTTTTTTGATAAATATAGACAGGACAATGACGATTATTACAAGGAAAACCCTTTTGAATGCTAACAAGAGTTTCTTTAGTGCCGTCTTTATTTAAATCTACTTCAGTATATTGAAATGTAATATCTTTTTTAATCTCATTCCAATCAGCATCTGCAAATTCTTTGTGAATAGTCTCTTTGATTGCATTGAGTAAGTTAGAATTTGGTTGATTGGTTGTTGTTTTTTGAGCCTGAACTGGTAGGAAGCTTACACCCAAAACTGTTAAGCTTGCCATCATCCCAAGCAATGTTTGTCTCTTCATTAATTACTCACCTTTTTAATTTCAGGCTGAACATTGAGCGAACGGAATGCGAACTGACTACTAAAAGGTTAAGCGCGATCGCTACTTCACCTCTACTATTGCACTCGCATCATTGCCGAAAACATAAACCAGACGAACTGTGTAGCTTGCAGCCGTAGTCATCGCTCACACCAAAACTGAGCCAAAAACTAATTCGATAAATACTTAGTCAACAAATCCTGCCCTTCGTCGCCCATCTTCTCCAACATCCCCTCTATCTTCTCCATTGCTAGCGGCGAGGGTTTAGAATGCCCATTCTCCCAACGATTGATTGTAGAAAATGTCACACCAAGAGTTGCTGCAAACTGTTCTTGCGTAAGCCCGAAGGCAAGCCGCAAATCACGAATGATCTGCCCTACCTCTGGCTGGTTGATAGCCAAGGGTTTTTTAATAGTCATTTATTTTGAAACTTTACCTTCTAGCTTAAGTAGCTGATGCTATATTATTTGCTACATCTTAGCCACGCAAAATCTCAATATTCATCAGTGAATATCCGTATTTAAATATTTTCCAGTACTTTTTATTACGTGTTATAAAGTAGATTTTTTCAGTGCTGTTGAACTGAGATTCTTAGAGGAAAGCCTGGGCGATAACTAAAGCCCACCATAGGCGATCGCCCTGCTGCGATATTTCCTCTAAGAATAGGAGCGATCGCCCCCTCGCCCCCTACAACTGCTCCATCTTCACCCCTGACACTTCCAGCATCACCGTAGTAATCGGCACTAATCGCCCCACAGTGGTGTAATAGCTACTCCCCACTGGTGTTGTAGTCGAACGCTCCCGAAACCGCCGCATGGTGATGTGAAACCACTCCCGCGTTTTTGGCATCGGCAACCGATACAAAAGCCGAGTGTTGACAAAGTAATAAAATAGCCAGTCTGCCTCGGTGTACATAAAGCAGCCGGGGGTTCCACGTTCTAAATTGCTGTGAGTTTCAAAGAACAAGTTACGAGTTTTATTCCACCTATCGCCCTTAATCTCAATCAAAATTTCGCCACTGTGCGTTGTCCAGATGAGGTCAATATCTCTGCGCTGGTAATCTGGGTCATTTTCAACATTAACAACGCTAATAGTTTCTGGTTTGGAGCAAAGCCAAGCGGAGACATCACTAGCAGCCAGCTTTGCTACTTCTTGAGCGTCGTGCATGGTGTAGGTCATCGCTGCATCTCCTAGCAAGGCATACTAGTTTATTATTTCACTTTCATTGCCAGAGCGTTAGCGCAGCTTAACGAAGTTATCGCCCTCACTTTGAGCGAATATCCTAGCTAAAAGCATTCAAGCGAGGAAAACTTAAAGAGTCAGCGATCCAAACAGGGTAGATATGCTCCCGACGCATAGCGGCTTTTCGTCAAACATCGCCTGGTGATAGGTGGGTCGCTTCACCCTACACTTTCTTGATGCATAACCAAGCAATATAAATTATACAGATATCTCGTAAGCGTTCAGATTTATTCTTTAGACATTGCTAGATAAAACTAATGGTATTCAAACACTTTTATAATTGCATTCAAGAATGCTAAACATTTTGAAGTTCCAAAGAATGATATATGCTGCGAAGATGCTTTAAAGCTCTTTCTTTGCGTTTACGTAATGTTGCTTCATTCTGAACTTCTTTCCCTTGTAAAATTAAATGCAATTTAATTTCCTTCCATGATAAATCTTTGAGCATCTTCAATCTCAAAATTTCTTTTTCTTCTGGTTCTAATTTTTCAAACGCTAGGTTTACTCTTTTGAATAATTCCTCTTCAATTTCTTCAGAAACGGTAAACCTGCAATTAACATGAAATTCAATCATGCTTTCATCAAGTTGTGAAAATCTGTTACGTTCTCGGCTCTGTTCCCTGATGATGTTATAAGCTGTTGCTCGAATCCAAGCAAGCGGTTTATCAATGTGTTCACCTTTTGCCATAAGTTTGATTCCACGCATATATGCCTCATTTAGTACCCAGGTAGGACTATAAGAATTACTGAGATTGAATTGGGCAAGGCTGCGCTTAATGAAAGCTAACATCGAGTGGGCAGAAGAACTCCCAGAATCAAGCAAGACCTGAAATTCTGTGTCAAATGCCTTACGACCACAAGATAGCATCCGATTGCCTCCAGTTAACTAAGTAGGAAGTGTTACGGCTTCTTATTCGGTTGAAAAATGGATTTACTTTACTTGTTAGTGACAAAAATGATTTTTTTGTGACTTGTTAATAAAATTTTTCTAAATTTTCGCCATTAGCGGTCACAAAAGTAAAATATTTTCACTATTCATTATGTAAGGTCACAAAACTAAAATATTCTCACTGTATAATAGGAGGTTAACCAAGCCAAATATGTTCACAAACTGGAAATTAAAAGGATACTGCGTATCTCTAACGAATTCTACAACTAGATGGATATGTAAGTCCGAACAGAATTTGGTGATAAGGAGCTAGTACCAATGGTCAATTTTTCTTTCTCAAAGGAAATTAAAAATCCAGAGTTACCATTAACTCATGAGCAGAAGAACATTATCCGAGAGTATTGTTCTTTAGCAAGTCTAAGTAGTTTATCAGAATCAGAAGCACAACGGATAGCAGATATCCTAGAAATCGCTCAAATAGACCAAATACTTGATTTTTGGATGACAGAAGCCGACTATGTTATTGGTCATAATTTAAACCTAATTCATGAAAATGAACAGAAGAATTTCCAAGCTAGATTAAGAGAATATCTAGTAACTGATTATGGGGGTTTGAAGCAAATTACTTTTCGGCATACCAAGTAAATTTGTCTGATAAACTAAGAACATAGTCTTGTGACTATGTTCTTAGTTTTATAAGAGTTTCATCCCACCTAGATTATGCTGATTGAAAACTTAGACTACAAAACAACTACCACGCAAAGTATAGCTACTAGTGTTAAACAGTAAGAGGCAAACATTAAATAGGCAACAACCGCCGCCATTCCCTCAGTTTTTTGCTCTTTAATACTGCCGAGCTTGGATGCAAATGAATTAAATAATCGAAGCATATTTCTCGCTCCATAATTATGTTTACCTTCAATAATTAGTGATAGCTGCTATTAATATGTGACTGGTTTTAATACTGCTAATCACTGCTCTCCATCTTTGTATAAAAATCTAACAGTCCGGTGGCGATCGCCTTTCATAAATTCTTAGAGGAAAAGTTGCACACTTTCTGGAGCGATCGCTTTTACAGAATACAAGCGTTCACGTAGTGTCTCGCAGAGAGGAAAAATTAAATGAGGTAGAGGAGCAATCGCATAAACTAACTGCTGTCGAATACTTATTTTGTAGCAGGTGGGGTATCAACTCGCTCGTTGAGTTCTTGAAGTTGGTGGTTTAATTCCCTTTGTCGTTTGAGCAGAATTTCCAAATCTTGCTTCGTTGCTAAATCCGCCCTGTTAACGGGAATAAGTTGATTTAGCCTCTCTAGGCACGTATTCAAGCCAGCAGCAAATTCATAGCGCGTAACTGGGCGCGAACCTTGATATGTGCCATCAGGATACCCAGATAGGCAACCTGCCTGGGGAACTGTGTTGCGCCCATCGCTTGATGTTTGTGAAAGAGTTTTTGATGGGTAGAAAACAATTGTTGCCAGTGCCAAGGTAGTTGTAACGGTGGCGAATGGGAGCAAGCCAGCAATTGATGACATCTTAAACATTGGTCGCAGCTACAAGCCATTTACTCCTTCACCTTATCAAATTAATATTCGGCTTTCAAACATAGCTTAATTCTTCAAGTAGATGAGATAAATCATTAAAAATGCATATACTGCAATTATCAAGCAATGAATTAATAAGCCCCTAGTTTTAGACCAACTAGGAGCTTTTTTTTAATTTATTATCCATTTGAGTTACGGGGTATATCACCAGAAGTAACAGCATTCATCCTCAAGGCTATTAATCATTGATTCTGCTGATAGATTGAATGTCAATGTTTGGATTGCTATTGTGTATTTGTCGATGAAAAACGTTGCTCAAATTAAAACAATGAATATTCTTGCTTGGATTGTTTTAGGTCTAATTGCTGGTGCTATTGCAAAGGCTATCTACCCCGGTCATCAAGGTGGCGGAATTCTCGGAACAATCTTATTAGGAATTATTGGTGCTTTTGTTGGTGGCAGTCTGGGTGTATTCTTCAATACAGGAACCTTAGCTCTAGCGGCTCCTGGTCTTAGCATTCCAGGTATTGCAGTAGCGGTTCTTGGCGCAATTGTCGCTGTTTTCTTGTGGAACGCGTTAACTAGCCGCAGTGCTTTGTAATCAATCAAATTGGAATTAATTAATCGTAAAAATCAGGGAACTCATTTCACTATATTTTCTCCCTGAGCTTAAATTATTTGAATAGCGCCTGCCTATATTTAGGTAGGCGCTATTCTTTTGTTAGAGTGCAATGCCGTTCAAGGGGTAGCGTAAGCGCGTGCGGATAGCTCAAATCAAGAATCGTTTGTAACCATTCAGGGGGTACAAAAGCGATCGCTCCCTAGCAAATACAAGCGAACGCGTAGACCATCGCCCATAAAAAATTCTTAGAGGAAAAATTAGACCTCTTGGGCGATCGCCTAATTGAGCCAAAATCCACCTATTTTTCCATCTTTGAGGCTAAGTCTAGCTAAGACATCATCACCACCATCTAAAAATGTCAGTTTCCATAAATAAACTTGATACCCTTGCTGCTTCAGATTTGCCAAGAAAACTGCCGAATACCCTTTTTTGATGCGAGGAGCCAACTGTCCACTAACTTGTGTAAATGTTTCCTTTGTAATACCTTCTTTGAAAGCAGCATTTCCAAGAGAAATAAACTGAGTGTAGTTGTTTTGTTCAACAGCATTTATGAGGCTTGTAAAAGTTCTTTGCACAGACTGTTCTGGTTGATTACTTTTAGTTACTAATACTAGCTCGTTCACAGCTTGCACATTGTTTACAGCTAAGGTCAAAGGTGACATGATAACAACTGCTGCAACTACCAATCCCATCTTATTCATTTAGTTTGTTGACCTCCTTGAAAACTTTCGCTAGTTAAATATATTCGTAAAAGCAGGGTGTATATACTAAAAACGGCTTGAAACTTTACTTTGAAACGCTAGAAATATTTAAAATATAATGCTTAAATTTATTTAATAGTACATAAATACTATAAACGCCAACCCTATGACTTCTGGAGCAGTAAGTATCGAGTATAATGGCTGCGCCGTTTGTTGAAAGTGATGTCCACCACACCTCTACCAAGCCAGCAGCAAGTTAACGCCACTCCCAAACACGAATCAATTACCGGAGTGGTAGAACGCCTGACCTATTACTCTCAAGAATCAGGTTATACTGTGGCACGTTTGCAACGCCCTAGTGCAAAGGAACTAACTACAATTACTGGTAGCTTTGCAGATATCCAGCCAGGACAAACGCTGCAATTAACTGGTTTTTGGCGCGAACATCCCCAGTATGGTTTGCAGTTTCAAGTTGTTAACTACAAAGAAACTAAACCTGCCACCCTCACAGGAATTGAGAAGTATTTAGGTAGCGGTCTAATTAAGGGTGTGGGGCCAGTCACTGCTAAACGGATAGTTGCCCATTTTGGTATAGAGACTCTAGATATTATTGAAAACCAAATCGAGCGCTTGAGCGAAGTCAACGGCATTGCCAAAAAGCGGATTGCCATGATTCAAAGAGCCTGGAACGAGCAAAAAGCCATTAAAGAAGTGATGGTATTTCTGCAAGGTCACGGCGTTAGCACCACTTACGCAGTCAAAATTTACAAGCAATACGGCGATAAATCCATAGATACAGTTACCCATAATCCTTACCAGTTAGCGACTGATATCTATGGCATTGGTTTTTTAACTGCTGATAAAATTGCCCGTAATTTGGGGGTTCCCGCAGATTCCGAGTTTCGCTACTGTGCAGGGATGACCCATGTTTTAAGTGAAGCTGCCGAAGATGGACATTGCTACTTACCACAGAGCGAACTGATTGAGAACGTGATTAAACTGCTCACTACTGCTGACCATCAACCAACAGAAGATGACATCGCTGTGACTATCAAAGATATGGCTTTGAAAGATGAGCTAATTAGAGAACGTGATGCCGATAAAACGCTCAATTGCTACAAGCCTACTTACTTCTACACCGAACAAAACTTAGCCCAATTGGTACGCGAACGCCTCACCCACCCCATCAACCCTGATATTCCTCGCGTCCGCGCTTGGCTTGAGCGTTTTAGCAGTAGCCGCCAAGTTTCACTATCACCCGAACAACAACAAGCAGTAGAGACGGCTGCTTACTCTCGATTCACCGTAATTACAGGTGGCCCTGGTGTCGGTAAGACATTCTGCACTAGCACCATAGTCTCACTGTGGAAGGCAATGGGTAAATCAATTGCCCTAGCTGCACCAACTGGACGGGCAGCGCAAAGGTTAGGCGAGATGACGGGACTGGAAGCTAAAACCATTCACCGCCTACTGGAATTTGACCCCAGAACTCGCAGTTTTAAACGCGATCGCACTAATCCATTACCCCACAGTGCAATTATTGTAGACGAAGCTAGTATGCTCGACTTGTTTCTAGCGTATTCTTTAGTTCAAGCAGTTTCCGAAAATGCTCAACTCCTGCTGGTGGGAGATATTGACCAATTGCCATCGGTAGGTGCGGGTAACGTGCTGGCTGATTTAATTAATTCGCGTCAAGTACCTGTGGTGCGCCTCACTCAAGTATTTCGTCAAGCTGCTACTAGCAAAATCATTACTGCATCGCATCTAATTAACCGGGGGCAATATCCCAATATTGAATCAATTTCAGACACACCTCAATCTGATTGTCTTTGGCATGGTGGAGGATTACAACCAGAACATGGGGTGCAGGTGATTAGCGAGTTGATTGCAGATTTTATTCCCAAACTTGGTTTTAATCCTGCTACTGATGTACAAGTGCTTGCACCAATGTCACGGGGATTAGTCGGTACACGCAATCTCAATAACGTACTGCAACAGTTAATCAATCCACCTAGCCCTGAAAAAGTTGAAATTACCAGGGGTGGGACTATTTTTAGAGTTGGTGATAGGGTAATTCAATTAACCAACGATTACCAACGCGAAGTTTTTAACGGTGATGTGGGATTTATTACTACTATTGATACTGAGGAACAGGAAGTAATTGTACAGTATCAAGAACGGGATGTTACTTATGATTATGCTGACATGAATGAACTGGCTTTAGCCTGGAGCGTGAGTATACATAAGTCGCAAGGCTCAGAATACCCAGTAGTAATTTTGCCTTTGTATACGCAACATTACATGATGCTGACTCGAAATTTACTTTATACGGGGTTGACCCGTGCCAAGAAGCTGGCGATTATTATTGGCAGCCAAAAGGCAATAAGTATGTGCGTTCGTTCTACGAAGTCCCAGGAGCGATATACTCGATTGCAACAGAGGCTACAAGCAGCGTTACAATGATTGCGCTCCCAGGCTTGACAAGAGAGCAACTATACCTAAACGAGAAAAAGTGATCGCCACACCTATTGCTTGAATAATATATATAAGTTTTTGATATTTTTTGTTATTTGAATTTCAGATAATCACCTCAATGATTACTAAATGTTAATTCCATCTTCACAGCCTTTTAACCTCTTTTTATACAACCACAGCTAAATTGCGATCGCTAAAAGTTTTGCTGAATTTCTGTAACTTTAACAGAAACCAATATTTAAGAATTGGTAATGACTCAGGTGATTCGTGCGATTACAAAGTTAAGATTTGTATTGATACTCAATTATTAGCGAGATGATTATGATTAAGAGATTTCCCATTCAAAAAATATATTTTATAACAAAAAATTACCTTAAGTTTTCTTTCTTGACAGCATTATCAACAATTCTGATTTGGCAGCACCCGGCTTTTGCTTGGAATAAAGCTGGACACATGGTTTCCGGCGCAATTGCCTACAGTGAACTTAAGCAAAATCATCAACAAGTAATTGAGAAAATAGCCGCGATTTTAAGAGAACATCCCGAATACTCTAAATTTGAGCAGCAGTGGAATTCTCTTAATCAATCTAATATTTCTACTGAAGATAAAAACCTGTACTTGTTTATGTGGGCTGCAAAATGGCCAGATGAAGCCCGTGGCAATCAAACATTTGATCGCCCAACTTGGCACTACATCAACTTTCCTTATCAACCAAGCAATGCCTCAAACTCAATCCCTCGTGAAATTGCAGGTGAAGAAAATATTCTCTACGCATTTAAAAAAAATCTTGATATTGTTCAAAGTAATGCCACCAACAGCGAAAAAGCAGTTGCAATATGCTGGCTATTCCATCTAGTAGGGGATGTACATCAGCCGTTGCACGCCACAAAACTGATAAATAACCAATATCCTGAACCGGAAGGTGATAGAGGTGGTACACGTTTTTATATTAAAGTTAAACCAGATAGCCAGACTATCAGTTTGCATAAATTATGGGATGACCTGATTCTTGGAAGCGAAAGATTTCAAACTGTTCGCAACACTGCAACCAAGATAAGAGCCGACTATCAACGCAGTAAATTGCCAGAATTAAGAGAAACTCAATTTAATAATTGGGCAAAATTAGAGAGTTTTAGGATAGCAAAACAAAAAGTATATCTGAATGGTAAACTTTCTGGCAGCACTGATAAGAATGATGGAAAAGTCTTACCGCCAAATTATGCTGCTACCGCCAAACCAATAGCAGAACGTCGGATGAGTTTGGCAGGCTACCGTCTAGCTGATGTGCTTAATAAACTGTTCGGCAAGTGATAAAAGATATACAATCTCTTTTGTTCTCCACCTACATGATGTGGGTGGTTTTTGATTTTACTAGAGCGATCGCTTTTTTAAAGCAGTACACTGGTACTATGAAAATTCCAGACTGCGATCGCTGCCTCCTCTACTCACACGATCCCCACCTCGTCTGTCTTGTCCATCCAGATGGGGTAGACAGTGATAGTTGCCTTGACTTTCGAGAAGACCCCAACGCCGAACCAGCAGAACTGTGGGAACCAGAAGGGGCAAGCTACTACAACGGCGAGTTGATTGTGCAGCCCCGCCAGAGATGGACACCAGAAGAACAATTAGAATTGATTGATTGGCATCCGATGTTTACTGGCAAGTGTCCCCAGTGCGGTGCTGAATTTGACCGGGACTGGTCAGCGCGTGTTCACTGTGATTGCCCGTGTGGGTGGATGGATGATACTGTGTAGTTGTTGATGAGTTTTAGGGGATAATCAAAGGCTATGGCCCTCTGGTTATGAATGAAACTAATGCTGAATATCAAGACATACTTGATGAAATGATTAGGATAGGAAAGCTAAAAGCAGAATATAAAGACATACTTTTAGAAATCAGTGAGCTTGGCAGCAAGGCTTGTGCTAATGGGCTAATTTTCGGTTTTGGGTGGGGGGAAGATGCCGATCGTGTTGTTCTCAATGAATACGAAATACATGATAAAAACGGTAATTTTTTGTATTTAACTTTGTTAGAAGCGCGTGAATACCTTCAGAATTTAATTGCTGAAATTGAACCAGATTAGTTAATAGTTTTTGATTTAATTGCTGCTACTTTAACTCAAATTACTGCTGCCACCGATTTGAGTAGCGCCCTCTGGTGCTGGTGGGTGATAAGTCATAGACTGTAACCCCAAACGACCAGGGCCAATAAAACGGTTGAGAGTGAATGAAATACCGCCAAGCATTACTCCAATTGCTCCGAAGATGCCGCCACTAGATTGCAGCGCCGTTACTGTCTCCATCTTCACTGATGAGTCTTTCCATAACCATGCTCCTGGCTCAACATCGAGTACTTCCCCAGGAGCAAGGTACTTTTCAAAGACATTACCGTAACCGTGGATTAAAAGCAGCCCTCCCTGTTGTTGACCAATGAAGCGGTCAATAAATAAACCACCACTGCGGCTAAAAAAGAGGTTTGCCAGCCCTCGCTGAAAAAAGAAACTGTACTCAATATTACTGGTAGCGAGTAAAAACTGATGTTCGCGCACGTCCACTGTCTGTCCACGCTCTAATTGCAGCACCACAATCTGTCCTGGAGCCTCACGAGAGAAAGCAATATTCCCTGGCCCATGTGCTTCACTGATAAAAATTTGCAGTCCAGCAAAGAAACGCTTGGCTGCCCCTTTTAAACCTTTGACACCGAGGCGAACATTCGGATGTTTCCACAGTAAAATATGATGCTCAAAGTAAATCGATTGCTGTTGCCCTAGATGGACATCAACTACAGGCACTATTTCTCCTGAGATTCTCAAGGTCAAGTCACCAGAATGAAAGAAATCTTTCGGATTTTTTAATTCAGGTATCGGTTCACTACTGAAGTCTGGCATAGTCTTTACTTTTCGATGGTTATTTTATAAATCATTTTCTCTCAAACTCCAGTTGTTTTACGCGGATATGAGTTTGACCTCGACTACAGTCCATAAAAGTGTGTCAAGAGAAATGATACAAAACATTTCCCTCTTCATTTACTTCAAAAGCAGCATTAAGTTCCTTGGCTTTCTCATCTAAATATTGTTTAGCTAACTGGGTTGATATTTCAGCATTTTTTGCCAGTTGCAATACCGTTATTCTGCCAGCATTTTGCTCAATTAATTCTAAGAACACTAACTGAAGACGCTTTTGTTCTGATTCCAGAAGTAATGCTTTTTCCTTTCGATTCTGCTGCACTAAAGACCAACTCAACCAGCCTCCTAGAATGGTTGATGGAATAGTAAGAATAGTTAAAGCCGCTACATCATTTTCTTTTTCTTGAGCAGGAGTTTTGGGATTCATAATTTCTAGAATCATCACACCAGAAAAGGGAATGCCAAATAATAAAAAACAGATTGCTAAAACTTTTTTAATTAGTTTCATATAACTTTTTCCCTTAATAGAGTTGGCTGGAGGAAATTCAAAAATAATGGCTTTATTATACAAGGTATAATAAAATACCTGCCACACAAATATTTTGCACAGTGTATGTGGCGATGCCTGCGCCTACGCTTGTAAATCTGCCAAGCAGCGTTCGCCTCAGTTAATAAATGCGGCTTACGGGTGTGGTGGATGCACGGCGAGGTGGATAGTATTTTATGTGCGATGCCTAACCTGCGGCGGTAAACTACGCTCTACTAAGTGCTTATGACCAAAACTAATTCAGAAATCCTAGACCAGCTTCGTACAGCAGCAGATGGTTTACTTATGATGAGTGAGTCGGAGTACCCGTTTGAAGTTTTCTTGTGGTCAGGTATTACACCCCCTGTCACACCTGAAAAAGTTGTACAACAGACAAATCATCCTCAAGACACACCCATTAAAATCGTGGGGGTTGACGATTTTTTTCAAGTGGCAACGACAGAAGAAGATTGGCATGAGGAAGAAGAGAAAGCAACCGTAAAACGATTTAAAACCCTTGTGCAGGAACTTAAGAAAAACCTGACTAATTTGCAGGTGTATCGCCTCGGCAACAAAGAAATTGATGTTTATGTAGTTGGTCAAACCCCGGCGGTAAATTTAGCGGGTATTTCTACGAAAGTTGTTGAAACTTGACCTTTTTACAAATTATCTACTTTGCTTTCAATAACTTCTTGGATATTTGGCGAAACATTAGAAATAAAATCATATCCTGTGAGTTTTTCTAATTCATCAACACTTACTTTGTAAGCTCTCCAATCATTATTTAATTCTTCCTGGTTAGGGATGTTCACCGCGATGACACGAGTATTAGCGGTAATACCATTAATCCCAGAGCCAGGATTATCTAGTACGACAACGATTTTCCAAGTTGATGTGGGAACTGTCACTTTACTCTTAAGAGGTTCACCAAGACTGCCAAAAGGCCCAGCTACGATATACAGTTCCTTACCTTGGCTTACCAAGCCTCGACAATAATCTTCTAAATTTCCCCACGTATTTCTATTGTTATCGGGTGTCTGCGGCATCATGTTGGTCATCAAAAAGGTGGCGGTGTTATCCTCTACTGTGCGGGTGCGATCGCCCGATGGTGCAATGTGACCCTTATCGTATCCTGAGCCTGTGTAAGCACTGGGAGTTATTCGCGTCCAACCCGCAGGCAAAGTATTATCAGGGCGGAAGTTATTTTGGCGTTCTGCATCACCCAGCCATGACTTATTTAACTGCCAAGCTACCCAGTTAGCAGTTCCCTTGCTTTGATTGTAGGAAAGTGCGTACTGGTTTTTTACCATTAAATAATTATCTGGAGTAATGCTCGTTGGAGTTGCGCCGCTAGGATTTCCCAACAGCAAATGAATGCTTATTGAGGTAGATACAATCGGCGTTGGCTGTAATGGTT
Organism: Nostoc sp. DedQUE08; assembly: GCF_034530895.1. Lineage (NCBI taxonomy): Bacteria > Bacillati > Cyanobacteriota > Cyanophyceae > Nostocales > Nostocaceae > Nostoc > Nostoc sp. DedQUE08. The sequence continues at coordinate 23,358 of NZ_JAVRCD010000045.1, read as the reverse complement.
TTTCTATTGTCGGTGTTGGCACCTGGGTTTGCGCTGGCGAACATCCCAACAGAGCAATTAATGCAGTTGCAAGAGCCAAAGCCTGAAAACGACTGATGATTAAAGGCATAAATTTTAGAAAAAGATTGCAGATTAAATTAATCAAAATACTAACTTACAGGATGATATAACCCCGTATTTTCGTTAAATTCCCACCCTAACCCTGCTCTATCTTTGCCCTTGCACCATGCCACAAAAAGCGGTGGTGGTAAATTAATCCGCTCCTTACGTACAGTTTCTTGATTTACACCAAGTCTTGCAGCTAGGCTTTCTTCTGTTAATGGTTGAATACGGGAAGTTTGCCTGTTTAGGTATGAATTGTTGTTGTTGTAGGATTTATTCTGTCGCCTCGGTTGCTTGTTGAGATAGTCTTGAATTTTAATAATCGCCTCAGTTAGCTGTGTCATTCGGGTTGTTATCTCTTCAACTTTTTGTTCTAAAGAGTCCAGGCGCTTATTTTCATTACCAGCAATTTCATCAAGGTCATCATCTGAACCATCTAGGTAAAGTTCGATAAATCGGGTGAGCGTGGCTGTTGCCGTTGTGCCTTTCGAGTTGCAACGAGCGATAAACTGCTCCCACATCTTTTGGTCGCAGTTGAAGGATGCTAGCTTCTTTCTTCTCCCTGTATTGCTCATATCTAGGTAATGTCTAGGTAAAACCAAACTGTCCGCGACAAAGGTGAGCGCGTCTTTATCTTGATAACTACCTTGACACTATCATGATGCGCGGACTAGCGTGATTAGCTAGGTTTCGCCGTAGGCGTTCGCCGTTCAAATGCTACAGATTTATGACAAAAAAACCAACAGCCTTCTTTGTTGCTTGGCGACAAATACCAGAGCAGGCAATGCCGGCATATCCACGCTTGCATTGTAAAATATAAAAGCTTCCTGAAACGGCACTTCCAGGAAGCTATATGTTTATCGTCGCGTAACCCTAAAGACCAGATGGATGTTACCAATATTGAAATTAGCTCCGTAGAGATTCACTCTCCCCAACTAGGAAAAGTTGTATCGCCAAATACCTCACAGCAAGTAACTCCAGAATTAGTATCGGAGGTAATTCGGCAATATTATTACCGCACGCCTGCGGTGGGTAATGATGAGGAATTAATTTTAGCTTGGGCGGGTAGTCAAAACCGCGAACAAACTAAGCGAAAATACTACCGATTTGGTCAAAAATTGCTTGATTGGGTACGCAATGAAGGTATACCTGATTTAAGATTAATCCAGCTAACATTGTTACTGGAGTTTGTTGCTAGTTGGGGTGAGGTTTCCCCTTATACTAAATCTAACCAAGTACTAATGTTGCGATCGCTGTGGAGTTACGGTTCGGCTGAGAATTGTGGCTATTTCTTGCGGAATATTGCAAGTAGTATAAATTACGATAATTTTAGTGATTTACCTAAATCTGAGCGATATCTAGAAGATTGGGAGATGACGAAGCTAGCTGATGCTGCCAAACAGTTAGGGGGGCAGCATTGGTTGGTGTTCTCTCTACTTTTTTATAGTGGGATGCGGGTTGGTGAAGTGGGTCGCGTGACGGTTCCAGGTGATGTACCTTTTAAACCGAGAGAAGATTATCCGGGGTTATATTGGCATAATTTCCAGTGGTATCCCGACCCGACACCAGAGGATAGAAATCGGGGATACTATACGATTAAGTTCCGAGGCAAAGGTGGCAAGTACCGCGAGATTGGGTTAGACCATGAGACTTCGCTCGTTTTCAAGAAGTATCGGGGGATGGCTAGTGATAAGATGCCCGTGTTCCCGAACATGTCACCTGACCCAGCAAAAAGGGGGTTGCCGTTGAGCGATCGGGCAATTAAAAGATTGATTCAAGATATATCTGAAACGGCGAAGGTGAAGTTTTCGTGTCACTGGTTACGGCATTCTCATGCAACGAGGGCGGTGGAGAGTAAACCGCTTTTTCAGGTGCAAGACCAGTTGGGACACAGCAAGAGCGATACTACCAAGGGGTATGTAAGAGTGAAGAAGGATGCGGGGACGGGTACAGTGTTGCCGAGGTTTTGATTGGTTGATAATTCCATAAACGGCTGACTGATAGCAGCGCTTTGTATTTGCCAGATGATGATGAGTGATGTGGTGATTAGTTCTGGAGGAAAATGTGAAAGTTTCATTTGAAAAAACTTACCCAAATATTGCTCGTTGGGTAGATGAGCATGAAGGCTGGATTGAAATTGGTTATGACGTAGATAGTCCTCTCAATTCTTTTATACGCGCACTCGATTGTGGTGGAATGCTTTGGCAAGGAAAAGAAAGTTATGAAAGTTTGGATGCAGCACTGCAAGATTTAAATGTGGGGCTAGAAGCTGTATTAAAAGATATTTATGGCTAGTAGCGATGCCTGCGGTGGGCGGAGCCATCGCCTATATGTATGAATGAATTTGGTTAAGCTTTCGTACTGCTAGAAAGCATTACAATTCTCAAAGCTTTAGTTTAATTAGACTGATGACGTTTACCCATTCTCTATATCCAGATAATTGGTCGGAAATTGCCACTTCAGTTAAGCAACAAGCCCAGTGGCGTTGTCAAAAGTGCGGGTTACACTGCATACCCCCTGGTGAAAAAACATCACATCTAACACGTTCAAAACGCAGAGTGTACACGCTACAGGTACATCATTGGGACAGAAATCCAGCAAATAACCATAGAGGCAACCTTATAGCTCTTTGCAGTGCTTGTCACCTTTTATACCATAGGGGAGGGAAATCAAATGTTTCACCGGGGCAGCTATCTTTGTGGTGAATAAGTATGGATGATGATACTCAAGAACTAATCGCAATTCAGCAAGAACTCTCAGGAATCAGCGATCGCCTGAGAAAGATTTTTCCTTCAACTCATCCCCAATTTGACAGCGTGTTTGAAGACGTGGGTGCGGCTGGATATTATCTTCGTGAGGCTGGTTATCGTCTGGAATCAGTTCTCCAAACCGTGCAAGATGATAGCGGCGTTCGAGCGTCTGAAGAAACTGAAATTGAGTAAAGCTTCAAAAAACTCCCACCCTATAACCCCTCAACTCCCCTTACCTATCCACTCCCAGCCTAAGACTGACATCACTGGAGGGATAAGTGAGGAATTGCCAATTGTATCTATTGGGCGCAGTAAAAGAATCTTAATTTTAACTATTACTCTTGTCTAAAACCCAAGGTTGATTTTGTTGAATCAACTGGTTAATTACTTCTGGTTTTATCGGACTGTAATAGCAAAATATGACAGCATTATGTATTGTTGCAGTTTCGCACGAATGCATATTGTCAGGAGCTACTAAAACCATTTTTTGAGGTACAAACACCTCGTAGCTAACCAGCTTCCATTCATGTTCCGGGTTGTTTTTGTAACCAGCAGTCCAGACTATAGGCTCAATCTCAGCAATTGCATCATTGACTCCACAACAAACCTCCATTCCACCCGTAAGTTCATATCCTGGTGCATTAAAGCTAGGAAAAGTCAGGATGGATGTTAATAGCGTGTCGCCTCTTAGCTCGTTGAACTGTTGTAATTCTTGCAAGTTCATCTGTTATCTCCAAAACTTGTTTGTTCTCCAGGGAAAATACACCAGTATCCACCACCAACAGCAATGTGATGTCTCTTGAGTGTTTTACCTAACTTTTTACCAATCTTGTAACAGTCGGTGACAGTATTAGCCCAGTGAGCATCTCCTAGTTTTGCTGCTTCTATTCCAGAAATAGCTGAACTCTGCAAAGGCTTCGCTGTACCAACCAATCTCTCAGAATTGTTAATCTCTCCATTTGCATCTGCTGCATAATGCTTTCCGTCCCCAGATTGCCAGACATAGTAAACAGTGCCACCTATAATAGCAACTCCAACAAGCACACATCCTACCCCAGCCGTGCCTGCACAAAAAGCGGCGGGTGCAAGTACCGCAGGATTCGCGTTAACTGGGCCTTTATATAAACTAGTCCCAGATAGAACAAGGCTTGTTGTTATGGCAATAACTTGACGAAAATTCATCTTTGACTTGGCTATAGCTATATCTTATGTACTCTTGCATCCTATCAAATATGGGCAAATTTGTACCATATTTGACCCAAATACGGGATAAAGTATTTGAATAAACCTTTTTTGTGCCAATTCTGGGGCAGATTTGGCACAATAGCAGCGCTTAGGTAGCAATATGGATGCAGTAGAGATATTTCCCAGAAAGGACGAAATGCCCAGAAAGGATGAAAGGTTAGCTATCCCCGGTTTGGGGGAATATTACAATGATGTGCTGACTGTGGACGCATGGGTAAACGGTCGTACTAAGGTTGTGCAAGCTCAATCCCTGCTATGTGCCAAGCTTCAGGAGCGGGATAAGTTAATCAAAGAGCGGGTGGAGTATCTAGCCAAAAAGCGGGGTATTACCTTTGATGAAATGTGGGAGCAAATTCTTAATAACACTGCTCAAAAAATAGTCCCTGGTGAGGGTGAAGGGCTAGAGTATAAGCCGGGGGATGAGGGCTAGTTCATGGAAGGGGAAAACTTTAGACCAGATTGGGAAGCGATCGCCCAGACTCTCAATTAACAATTTTCTTAGAGGATGCATGGCGATCGCTCTCATGTCCCTCATTTATCGCATCAATTCAAAGTTTCCTCTAAGAAAAAGAATCTCTTTGAGTATTTGCACTTTTGAGTACGCAAAAAACCAAAATTAGCCTCCACCTTCAAGGCATTGGTGCTGCGATGCTCATCCCCTAGAAGTGTGTAGTAGACAAATACATACTACAATTGTATTATTAGAATTAGTATTGATTACAAATACTACAAAATTCGATGATACGCCAATTTTCCTCAACCAGGGCAAAAAGTATCAACTACCTGACCCCCGCTCCTGAATCTCAGAGGCGGGGGTTATTTTTTGAGGAGTGAATCAGTGATGCAAGCTCAACCACACATATTACAAAATTCGGTGGTGGTGTTCTCTAAGAACTACCTACCACTGGCACGTATCAACATTAAACGAGCAATCGTGCTGTTAGTCACAGGTCAGGCAGAATCGTTGAATTTTGGCACTACAAAGCAGTGGGAAGTCCGCTCACCCAGCGTTGTACTACAAGTTCCCGAACATATTCGCTTGACCGTTGGTAATCCCGAACGCCATTGGAAAGTACCACCTGTAAATCGGCGTGAGGTACTCAAGCGTGATAGCCACACCTGCCAATACTGCGGCAGCAGCAAGCGTCTGACGCTTGACCATGTAATCCCCCGCTCAAAAGGTGGGCAGCACAGTTGGGACAACGTTGTAACTGCGTGTGAAAAGTGTAATTCAACTAAGAGCGATCGCTTACCTCATGAAGCTGGAATGGTACTCAAAAGCAAGCCTAAAGCCCCAATTCACCCAGCAGTTGTATTTGCTGAACAGTTTTGGAACGCACAACGCCTGAGTGAGAACGAGTAATTAACTTCAAACCTAGTCAGAGAGGGCAATAAGCTCGATTACGTAACACTGCCCTCTCAGTTCTTTCAAAAAGTTTGTAGTATGCCCTTGACATCTTGTAACATGTTGTGTAGCATAAATGTAGTAAAGCACTACAGCCTCTCAAAAAGGCATAGCGCAAACACTTCTGAACCATGAAAACTAAATAATTGCCATCCAACGTGGGGGTGTAGCTTAGTCCGGTTTAAAGCAGTCGCTATATTCGTGCGAAAGATCGTGGGTTCAAATCCCATCATCCCCGTGTAGCCTTGTGGACAAATAGACAAGTCGCTGTGCCTCTCAAGCACGGAGAAGCGGGTGCAACTCCCGTCAAGGCTTCCAAATGAGGATGTAGCTCAGTCGGAAAGAGCGCTTGTTTCCGAGGCAAGTGGTCACAGGTTCGATTCCTGTCGTCCTCGTAGTATGTCCAGGTCGCCTAATGGTAGGGTGTTGGTCTGCAAAACCGACTGTGCGAGTTCGACTCTCGCCCTGGACTCCAAACGTTGCAGCGTCACCTAACGGCAAGGTACTCGGCTCATAACCGAGGATATACGGGTTCAACTCCCGTCGCTGCTACCAAATGCACAGATGGTGTAACGGCAGCACCAGGGTCTCCAAAACCTTTGGTCAGGGTTCAAATCCTTGTCTGTGCGTTGCCGTGTCCTGACCGAAAAAGCTTACATACTCGCCTAATGGTAAGGCAACTGTCTATTAAACAGTCTATGCAGGTTCAATTCCTGTGTATGAATCAACAGCTTTTTTAACTTACACGGCATAAATGGTGCAGAAGCGAAGTGGCCAAGCGGCATGTCTTTCAAGCGTGTAATTAGCGGGTACCCTTCGGGAACGCTTACGCGAACGAGTCCCGTCTGCACTGCCTCATGGGGTGACGAATGGTGATCGACAGCAACGAAACCAACAAACGGACGCTTGCTGGATAGGGGTTCGATTCCCCTTCACTCCATCCTTTGTGGATGTATTTCTACAAAGTGGACGTTGATTTGGGTCGGTATCCAAGTCCGGTTGAAGGAAGCCGTCTGTAAAACGGATGCCTATGTGCCCCGTAGGTTCAAATCCTACCCGGCCCATTATGGAGAGATTGCTATTGGCAGAGCAAGCTGTTTGCTAAACAGTTGTGAGATTCATCATCTCACTGTGGGTTCAACTCCCTCTCTCTCCGCCTTATGAGAACGTGGTGTAACTGGATAACATCTCAGATTACGAAACTGAAGATTGAGAGTTCAAGTCTCTCCGTTCTCGCTTATCCCCCGGTAGCTCAGTTGGTAGTAGCGCCTGTCTGAAGAACAGGAGGTCATCCGTTCAATCCGGATCTGGGGGACTGGCACATTGCCCCATAGCTCAATGGCAGAGCGACGCGCTGTTAACGCGGGGGTTGTAGGTTCAAATCCTACTGGGGCAGCCATTTATTGGGAAGTAGGCAAACAGGCAAAGCCGTCGCACTTTGAATGCGAAGTTTGAGGGTTCGATTCCTTCCTTCCCAGCCTATGTATACTCCTGTAGCCCAACTGGAAGAGGCGGCTATCTCAAAAACAGTCTGTGTACGGGTTCAACTCCCGCCAGGAGTACCAGATATCGGGATGTAATTCAGTGGTCTAGAAGCCTTGTTTTGGGGACAAGGAGTCGTAGGTTCAAATCCTACCATCCCGACCATTTGCCCTTGTGACGAAACTGGCAAACGTGCTGGTCTTAGAAACCAGATTTTGTGGGTTCAACTCCCACCAAGGGTATTAAATTGGGTCGTTGGCAGAGCGGGTATGCAGCCGCCTTTTAAGCGGATTCATCCAGGTTCAACCCCTGGGCGACCCACCAACACTAGGGCGTTTGGCAGAACGGTTATGCTCCTGACTCTTAATCAGGCTGACACAGGTTCGACCCCTGTAGCGCCCACCAAAACTTATCCCTGTAACCCAAGTGGAAGAGGTGCCAAACTTAAAATTTGGAAGTTGCTGGTTCAAATCCAGTCAGGGGTATCGCGGAGATAGAGCTATGGTGCGCTCTCTTTTCTCATAAGCCTTCACATACCGGGTTCAAATCCCGGCTCCGCTACCAAATGCTGGTGTAGCTCAATGTGGCAGAGCGATTGCCTTGTAAGCGATGAGTTGCAGGTTCAACTCCTGTCACCAGCCCCCAAATGCGATTGTGGTGTAATGGCAGCATCAGAGTCTTCCAAACTCACGGTACGAGTTCGAGTCTCGTCAATCGCTCTTTTAGCCCTGTAACTCAGTTGGGAGAGTGCCTCTCTTACAAAGAGGAAGTCGTAGGTTCAATCCCTGCCAGGGCTACCAATTTATGGGAGTGTTGCCTAATGGATAAGGCATCGATCTTCTAAATCGAGCAATGTAGGTTCGACCCCTACCACTCCTGCTCATGGGTTCGTAGCTCTAATTGGGAGAGCGCCTGTTTTGCACACAGGAGGTTGTGAGTTCAAGCCTCACCGAATCCACTCTTGGTGTCTGAAGCCAAAGCGGTCGCGGCGCCCTTTTGTGGAACCAGTCATAACGGGTACCCTTTCCTCCGGGACGCTCCGCGAACAGGAACGCTTACGCGAACAAGCCCCGTCAGACACCCAAGGAAGATGCCGCTAAATGGTTGGCAACCGATCTAGAAAACCGGGGTGGGGTAACACCCAGAAGTTCGATTCTTCCATCTTCCGCTTTCCACCAGAAGCCGAAAAGTGAGGCGCTGTGCTGATAACACAGACATAGGAGGGGCAGTACCTCCTTGGTGGATTTTTTTTGTGTAGGCGTAGGCCGCCGCAGGCATCGCTCAGGCTTTCAACTAACGATTTTTCTTAGAGGAAAGGCGATCCAGTATTGCACTGCGATCGCCTTTTTGTTTGAGTCAAGCGATCGCACTTCTTTTGTTTTGTGCGATCGCCTTTTGTCGCGTCTTCTGACCAAGAAGCTTGACAACTACCTTACAGCCCTTACAACCTTAATTTGTGACAACAAATGTACTGTTTACAGTTGTATTACCTTTATTCCAGAGCTACAATCTGCCTGTATTAGAGGCATTTTTAATTACAACTGTAATTTATCACTTGTGAGCAAAACCCGTATTATTGCACTATTTAATCAATCAGGGGGAGTGGGAAAGACAAGTTTAACTATGAACTTGGGCTATCACCTCGCTCAAAAAAAGAAAAATCGCGTTCTCCTCATAGACCTTGACCCCCAAGCATCACTGACAACATTTATGGGGCTAGAACCGGACATTACTGCCAAAACTGTCTACGAAGCAGTGGTGGGTGAAGAACCGTTACCAATTCACTCTGAACCTATTCACAGCATGGGTTTAGTGCCAGCCAACATCAACTTAAGTGCCGCAGAACTAGAACTAGTTGCTGCGTTGATGCGGGAAATGCGCCTAAAAAATGCACTTGCCCCTATCTTGGACAAGTATGATTTTATTTTGATAGATTGTCCGCCATCTTTAGGCATCCTCAGCGTTATTAGCTTAGTAGCAGCAACCCATGTCTTAGTACCTATTCAGTGCCAATTCAAATCCTTTCAAGGAACTGATTTACTATTAAGAACTGTAGCCACACTCCGCAAAGGAGCTAATAAAACACTTACAATTGCTGGCTTCATCCCCACAATGTATGATGCACGTACTGCCCAAGAAAGCAGAACCATGAAAGCAATCGCAGAACAACTTTCACCCCTGGCCACAGTTTACGAACCCATTCCTAAATCTATTGCCTTTGCTGATGCAAGTGAGGCACGCATACCCTTAGCACTATATAATTCCAAACATCCTGCTGTCGCTGTACTAAAAAAAATCGCCCTCAGTTTAGAAAAACTACAGTGAGCAAAAAAGACCAACCCTATAGCAGTCAATTAAAAGGTGTAGCCGCCTTACTAGGCGAAAGCTTTAACCAAATTGAAAGTACGGCTAATTTACCAAACACTGTTGCCATCAACTTAATCAAGCTGCCTGCCTCACAGCCCCGGCGTTACTTCGACCCTCAAAAGCTGGAAGAACTATCACGCTCAATCAAAGAGCTAGGTATCCTTGAACCTTTGTTAGTGCGTCCGCTCCCTGGTGGGGATTATGAATTAGTCGCAGGGGAACGACGCTATAGGGCCGCATCAATGGTAGCATTAACCGAGGTTCCCATCATTTCCAGGAAAATGGATGATGGAACTGCATACCAAGTGCGCCTCGTTGAAAACCTGCAACGCGAAGACCTCAACCCCCTAGAAGAAACTGAAGGTATCCTCGAATTGTTGGTGTTGCGGTTGGAGATGGCACTCCATGAAGTAATTAGTCATCTCAATCGCATGAGAAACGTTTGCGATCGCTATGATGAAAATTCCGAACTGAGACATAACGTTATGTCTCAACAACAAACCAAGATAATTGAAGAATTATTTGCGTCTTTGGGACGGATGAGTTGGCAATCGTTTGTCAAAAATCGCCTACCACTGCTCAATCTACCTCTAGATGTGCTAGAAGTACTGCGTTCTGGGCAACTCGAATATACTAAGGCAAAGGCAATTGCCCGAATTCAAGATGAAAAAACAAGAAAACAATTCTTAGAAGATGCGATCGCTTACAATCTCTCACTGAGCGAAATCAAGCGTAAGATTCAAGAAATTAAGCAGGAGTCTACATCAGAGTCATCAAAGCAAACAGAATCAGCATCCATAAAAGACCGCGTTGATGATACCTTCCAACGCTTCAAAAAAGCTAAAGTGTGGGATGACCCAAAGAAAAAATCCAAAGTAGAGAAGTTGTTAGCTCAGTTAGAAGCATTGATGAAAACTGAATAGAAAATTGCGATGCTCACAAAGGAGTCGCCTTATAGCGATCACAACCAGCAGTCTTTGTATACGCCGGTTGTGTGTGGTGACTCCCACATAGCGCACAAGTCCTTTATCTTTCCACGAATAAAGTTCATCAAGCAACATCTGAACCTGGGCTATGTCGTCAGTAGGCGAAACATATTCAATAAAAAATACATCCACCTGCTCGACATCTAGGCTATGGCGCACAGAGTCCAAGTAATTGCGTAAAGAATTGTATATCCCGATTTTCACTCCCCGTTGCCACCAAGACTTGCTCACGCTTTGTGACCAACAGAGATTTTAAGCCATCCAAGAAGTTTTCAGATTCCAAATTGTAAAAGAAAAAGTAATTGATTCCCGCCTCAAATGCCAACAAAACAGTTGCAGCATCTATCGATTGCCCTGCCAAACCGAGAACACTTGCTGGTTGTCCTTGTAGTGTTAATAATTCCACGGTCAACTACCCGACTTCTTACTTTCAGTGTATTACGCCAGTACGATGCTAGTGAGGACATCATCAATGAATGTTAATTTTTGGGCGTGAGCCTACGGTGGGCGGGTACGGCATCGCAAAATATGTTCATTGCTGAAGGCGTAAGCTGTTAATCGTAGCCGTCAAAACTAGGACAATTGCCAAAAACAACACAACGAAGCCAACCACAACTGCCACGAGAGTAAAGGCACGGCAGTCGCTACACCTAGCAGGTATCATTGCAGGCAACCCAGGCTTTGACCGATACATCCAAACCATAAAAGTCCAGTGAGGTGATCGCTCGTTTCCTCTAAGAATGGGGTGGGGCGATCACTTGGTTTCCTCTCTACGAGACGCTGAACGCAAACGTTTGATGGGTGGAGCTTGCCGCCGTAGGCATCATCGCTTAACACCTAAAATACTGCTATGGTCAATCACTACCAGATTGCCTTATAGGAAAAGTTAGATTGAAGATGAATGAGACTTTAGCAGCCACACTAAGGGAATTACAAGCACAAATATATTAGATACTACTGGGTACTATTTTAATCACTGTTATTATCAAGCGTGAAATTTACAAAATAATCCAAAGGCTTTTTGTAAATCATCGCAAAGTCAGTCAGTTCTACGACATCCACACGCCTTTCGCCAGATTCGCAACGCGAAACATACGATTGAGGCTGATTCAGCTTATTGGCGACTTCCACTTGCGTCAAATTAGCTTCTTGCCGCGCCTCCCGCAGTCGCTTAAGAAATGCCTTGTACCTTATTGAGTATATGGAACCTCCCATGCTGGGAGGTTACATTGCTTGTTAAAATATGCAAAAATGACATATTTTAGTTACAAGTCTAAGTTTTCAAGTTTGGCTCAAAGCTAGTTTGAGTATATAAAATTACTAAAAATGATATTTATACCAACATTGTGAGTTTTACTAAGAAGTCACATGGAATTAAATGATAGTTAGCGTAACGTTCTTAAAAATGGCTAAATTCCCCAATTGCCTCGCTAGAGTGGCATTACATTTAAAAAGAAATTGCCCTTACTTATAGCAATGTTTAAATTACTCTAACTTACTTGCAAGACTATATCGCCCAAATATTATGTATGAAAAAAAGCTCTTTTATGGATGAAAATCGTTTAGCTCACCAAAAATTCTTTGAAAACTATAACTTCTCCTACGGACAAACAGATTTTCAAGGAGAGAATTTATCTGGTATTGGACTAAATCATCAATATTTAAAAGAGTTTAATTTTTCTCGTGCGAAATTGAAGCAAGCCTACCTAGTAGAAGCAAATTTACAGGATGCAGATTTGTCCGAGGCTGATTTACGATCTGCTCGCTTGGATGGAGCAGATTTACGTGGGGTCAAGTTGGTGAAAGCAAATTTGTCTCAAGCTGTGCTAAATGGAGCAAAACTTACTGATGCCCGTATTAACTTTGCCATCCTCAAAGAAGCATCTTTAAAAAATGTAGATTTAAGATTTGCGTCTTTATATGAGGGGAACCTTAATAAAGCATGTTTTGTGGAAGCAGATTTGCGTTATGCAAATTTTACAAATGCCAATTTGTCGGAAGCAGACCTTAGAAACGCAAACATAATCGGAGCAGATTTTTCAGGTGCAAAATTAGATAGAGCTAAACTACCTGATGGTATAGCCTTCAATTATTATGGCATTGCTATTCCTATAAATGGACTAAATAGCTTTAAAATTTCTGTTAACAATCAAGGAATTCCCATCAGTTTAGAACGCCCTCTTTACACTTGGGAAAGGCTGCGGTTCCGCTCGAATGTCGAGATTAAAATTGCTCAGGCACTTGAACGATCTGGTGTCATTTTTTGGCCCAATTGTTTAGCCCGCCTTAATGATCCAAAAAAAATTAAAGGTCGAGCAAATAAAGAAGCAGATTTTTTAATCTGTTGGCAGGGTAAATTGGGTATTCTTGAGGTCGATGGCCCGTACCACACAGCCACAACACTATTTGAGGAACAAGAACGAGACCGCCTTTTCCGGCATCATGGAATACGAGTGGTTGAGCGTTTTGGTGTATCAAGATGTAATAATCAACCAGATGAGGTAGTCAGTGAATTTTTAAAATTACTCTCAAAAATGTATTAGCAGTTCAGCCCCTTTACCAAATGCTCTACAAGCTCTGGAAATTTATTGATGCCTGGAAATTAGCATCACGAAGCTGCTGCTTGAGCCTGATGTTCCCCTATCTTTATGGAGTGCGATGGCGTAACCACCCGCCATAGATGATCGCGGGGGCTAAGAAATCCCTCGGTGAATAATCGCCTTAGTTCGTCTTGGGTTAAAATCTTGCCTTGTCCGTTGCCGTCTACTTTCATTTTTGTGATCGATAGGGGATTACACGTTTGACAGAAAACGTGTAATTGATGACCCAAAGTATTGTAACTCCGTTGGCGACACGATGGCGATCGCGCCTCATCAATTCCAACTTATCAATCGCGATCGCTACAACCCGCATCCCAACGTTGGCTGATTAAACCTGCTTATGCTTGCAGCGTTATTGCCAAGTACAGGTATGATCCGCATAGGCGTTTTGGAACTTTTTACCGAAAGTCTACCGCGATTCGGGCAGCGATTTTGTACGCAATCGTCGAAAGCTCGTTGCAGTTTTTGGGCAATCATGCCTTGTGCAGTGTTCGAGTTTAGGATTATATCATAATAAGTTTTAATTTCAATAGCTTGTTATGAAATGTATTCATGTTTCGTCGGATATTTTCTAAGTATCTTTGGTATAATATAAATGTTCTCTCAAAACAAATAAATGAAAAAACAAAGAAAAATTCGGAAAGCACATATACGGGCTTGGGTAAACAAGTACTTTGAAGACGTTAATTCAGTGTCAGGATCGTCTATGTCTCAGGCAGCAAGAGGCAGTAGAAAAACGAGCCGTCGGGTCAGAACTATGTCAAGTAATATACTAAAAATTAATTATAGTCTTATATCTGATTCTCTAAAAAAATACTTGGTAGACAAATTGTTCGATGAAGTGCAAAAGGATAGGGTCAGGTTTGTATTAAAAAAGTACTTTGGAAAAATAAAAGGCACGACTTGAGCGTAAACTAGCACTTTGAATGACTTCCGACTTCCATCAGCTAGTTGGTGGAAGTTGGAAGTTAGGAGTTGCAAGTTAGAAGTTAGGTGTTGCGCTACGAGTGCATCAATATTTGCAGTCAGGAGCGTTGCGTTTTCTGTTGCACTGCAACGGAATAAAGCCAATTGGCTTGACTTATATAAAGCCGCGCATAACGTGGTTTTCTGCCTTCCCAGTAAGAACCAAAGCCAATTGGCTCGATCTCAGGTTGTTGTGCATAATGTGGTTTTGCGCCTTCCAGGTAGGAACCCGCGCTAGATGCTTCTGGGGTCAAGTAGGGATTGTGAATCTGGCTGCCAACGATACTGGCAATTCTGGCGTGAGTTTGAGTGTTCACGATTGTAAATAAAAAGTACAGTTCTAAAGTTCCTAATTGGGGTTAAGTCCCAATCAGGAGAGTTAGCGATCGCGCTCCGACTGCATCAGAATTTGCATTGATGACCGTTGCGGTTTTCGTTGCACCTAGCGGCTAATTTGGGGGTGACATCTGGCGTAAGCAAACTCTGTGATCTCACTTTGGTACTTCTTTTTCGTGCGCGGGGTGTCGCGTCCCATATTAAGCCGATAATATCGTAACAAAAATTTATAATGTGTCCGGTTTTGCGCGTATTCCGGCTGAATCATTATCAATAGCGATAGGTTGAATATTAAGGAAGTATACAATCAAAATATTTTGGGAAGTTTGTCTGCTGGTTTAAAAGGAATTTCTTCTATTATTCTATTAGATAAAAATTCAATATTAGAGGTTTGTTCTTTATTAATGAATATTCTTGTAGTTAAACAGCTATTTCTATGTGTATACTCTTTAGAAGAATCATATTCTACTATATGGATATATTTAATAACTTCTGTTTGATCGCTAGTATCTATAGGCATATAATAGTAAAATGTTTGGCTAGTTTTATTATTTTTTTTGATATCTTTTAATAGTTTTATATCATAAATTTTTCTCTTTAAAACTTGATGAGAATTGATATTTTCCTTATCTATAAATAATATTTTTATCTCTGGTAGTGACCATTTAGAAATTGATAACGTAATTTTCCATTCTGTTTTCTCAAATAATATATCAGATAATTCTTTATAGAAATTTTGCCACATACTAAACTAATTTTTTGATTTTACTAATGTAGAAATTCTTATACGGTCAAAAAAGCAGCAGAAATTGATTTAGTTAAAAGTTATCAACATTGTTACAAATAGCTTATTTAATTTTGTGTTTATATTATTATTGCAATAAAAAATACTAAGTGTATAGAGCTAAGGTTACAAATCACACATTCTTTACACAGCTTAGAGTTATATTTTCTAAATGACATCACAGCAAAAGCTTAACATACAAAGGTTTGAGCCATTTAGCTGTCTCCGCAGGTGCGATCGCACTTTGGCACTTCTTCCCTGCACAGGGCGTTGCATCCCATAGGCGGCTGTTGACACTCTCCTGGCTCATATCCATCCTGTGCAGTTGTTCTTGCATTTTTTTATAGGTAAATTACTATATTTAATGCAGGCTTAACCCATGCTGGGTAAGCCTTCAGGGGTATTAGTCATTGTTGAAAATCTGCACCAAAGTCAATCAGCTATCGATCAGAGAAAAAGTAATCCAATAACCCTACTGTATAAGGGTTACAGGCATTTTCGGCTGTGCAGCCCAACAAAACAATCATTAATCATGGCTAAACTTGTCCAATAACCCTATTGTGCAAGGGTTGCAGCTATTCGTGACTGTGCAACCTAAAAAAGGTGCGATCGCACTTGCCAAGCAACTACGGGGGGAGGGATTGGGCTATTCAAAAATCACCGACAGACTGAACGAATTAAATCTGACGACCTCGAAAGGGGGTTAATTTGACCAAAGGGTTGTTTTATTACAGAGTGTGGTTAAGTCGCCAAGTCTTTAATAGAGATCCATATTCTTTTAGTATCTACACCACTGACACCGCAGATAACTTCTTTGAATGTAACTTCGTATGTTTTGCCTGTGAGGTCACTTTCGACTAATTCATAAGACAGGATTTTTCTAAAGCCCGATTATGTTTCGCTTAAGATATCGCGGATTTTATCTTTAACATCCATGTGTGATCACCTTTTACTGTTCCCCCTTGGTGTGATTATTCCCATTTGAGCGGCGAAAATTAGCCTTCTGGCAATGTTCACTTATTAGAACTGCGATTCTCTCAAGTTGAGTTCTCATAAGTAAATGGGTGGCTCATGCCACCCATTTACCTACTTTGTTAGTTTCTCTAACTATTTTTCTTTTGCTCTAGTATTACTTCGTAGGCTTTTGATTGCTGCTCTTTAGAGTGTTGCATTGCGATAGCAGCCGCTTTTAATTCATCATTAGTAGTAGTCATTTGATAAACTCACTTAAACTAATTGTTTGGCACATTCTACATTGAATCAGTCCTCATTGTGACTACCCTTTCGTTAATTCCTCAAGCTCTGCAATCGCTTCTTGGTATTTACTTCTTTTTACTGGGGTTGCGTCCCATAAGACATGAATTATTTGCTCATTGGTCATGTTAACCTTGCGAAGCCTATTAACTTCATTTATTGCCTCTTTGTACAAAAGATTTAAACGAGTAAACCTTTTCTCAATTACTTGATTTGTTGCTGTTATGGTAGAGGAATTAAAAGTTAATTCTCCTAACTTAGCCCAGATTTCTTTCAACTTTCTTTCATTGAAGGCTAGCATAGGAGCTATTTTGTTTTGTTGTGTTTGCTGATCATAAATAGTGGATTGCATTTTCCGAGAATGTTGCATTGCAATTGCCGCAGCTTCAAGCTCTACTTCTGTTGCTCCACTGTCTTTTAGAAAGGTTACATAAATTTTTCTTAATTCCTTGGGTGAAACTGGAACACCAGTTAGCCTAAAAAACGCTCTTTCAAGTCTTTGCCTCCACGCATGACTATTTAATTGTTCATAAGTTTGTTTTCTACGAAAGAAGTAATTATGATTACATTCTCTACCATAGTTTCTTCCGTCTTTAAGCCACACATCTATGTAACTATAAAGTTTTTTACCATTAGGGAATTCTACATTTGGTATTGTACTCCACCATTCCCCGTAAATTTTACCTGTTTTATATTGGTGAGGCATCAAATGAATATACCATAAAGCTTCATCTGGGTTTTTTAGATTTGAAGCTGGGATAAAAATTGAATTTTTATAAATGCCTTTAACAAGAGTTTCTCCTAGCTCTAACTCATAAAAAACTCTAGGTCTTAAAGGAGGAATTACAGTCATAAATGCTAAAGACAAGAAAGTTTGAATACTGTAATAAAAATTTCTTCTACTTCTTCTGTTTGTTTCAAACACTTCTTCACTTGCTTCTGTTCGTAGCCGTTCTAAAACTTGTATTACTACCTCCCAAGGAACGCTTTTTGAGATAAAAGGTACAGTCGGTGGAGTAATCTTTGTTCTTTTATCAATACTTTCAGCCAATAACTTTAATTGTCTAAAGATTGGGATTTCATTTTCAGGGCTAGAAGTTAGTACAGCAAGCTCATTCTTGTAAACAAACTTAGCAATTGCTGTAAAAGTTGTTAAATTATGCCCCTCAGTGCGAGGATGACATTTTAAAAATTCAAAATACTCATCTATCAAACATATTGATTGCATTGCATTCTTTTCAGCAAATTGCTTTGATTTATGTTGTTTTAGTAGATAATCTGATATATTGTCTTCGTCTTGATCACGGCTGCCTGTTACGTAAAGTGTTGAATGCGTAAATAAATTAGTTAAGCTTAATTTATCTAGTGGAATTTCTTTATGGCGATGCAACCATCCTAATAGCTGTTTGATTCTTTGGACATCAGTTTTTATAGTACCTAGTGAACATCCTACTTTCGCTCTATGTTTTTGAAAATCCTCTATTTCAATTGCTAACTGAGGATTGATATAATCATTAGGATAGATAAGATTACCCTTGTTATCTTTTACACAAAGGGTATAAGGTTTTTTAAACTTAATTTTGTGTGGACTGTAATGTTGCCAGTCTGCTCTAGGACTACCAGCAGGAGACTTTAAACTTAATTTTTCTTTTTGTGGCTCAATTTCTTCAGATTTTTGATGCAATTCAGAAAGATTTTGTTCTGCAATCCAATCTAAAAATCTTCTTAACGCAAATCGGTAAACTCGTTTGGTTTGTGAGGCTACATTGTTGTCGATGAGCAATTTCTCAAACTCTTGTGTAATATTCGTAAGCTGATCAAGCGATATCTGTTTTAAATAATTAGAAGCATATTCTATATCTTTATTATTAGCTCTTGCACCTTTTGGTTTGTTTCCTCCCCACATAGGGACTAAAAATCTTGTAAATATTGTGTTTAATATTCCAGCATGGTTTTGACTTTCTGCTTGCTTGATATAAAGCTCTTTAAGTTCAAGAACAGATTTACTAGTCATCGTGTACATCCCCAGCGTTATATAAAAAAACTGATTTTTGTCAATGCGTAATTAATACGCCAGAACTAACCTATAAGTTCTGTTGGATTACGTATATTTCCATTACATAACGTTTTTAATGCAATGTGCACTCCATGTCACTAACAGGGTACACTCAGTTAATTTAGCATTACGCAGCGATCGCATTTTTATCCACTTTGAAAATTGCCAAAATTTAATCAAAGATTTAGAGCAAGTTACCTGGGATGAGGGACAAATCAAAAAGTCAGAAAATCCGCTATTAACCCACCTGTCTGATGCACTCGGTTATCTGATTCACTACTTATATCCCTTTAAACCAAAGGTAAAAGCAGGTATGGGGAAAAAACGGATTGTTGCGCTAATCGCTTAACTAGTGAAGTTTTCACTTACTATTAGTACTAATATTATCTTTAAATGCTAAGAGCATCAAACACTCTACTTCGTATTTTAGAAGAAAAAAATATTATTAGTAAAAACTGAAAACTAGGCTATGAAAATTATATTATGAACTATCAAAAGCCAGTCAAGCGTTATATAAAAATTAAAATAGCCGTTATATAAGTTATATAACGGTTGTAAAGGCGTATTTAATAGCATTAAATACGTATAAACTAAAGTTATATTTAGTAAATCTTATAGCTCAGGTAAGGCTTCTGAGAATTTTGCTTTTTAATTTCAGTCTGTAAAAAGTGTAAAATTTCGGTCAGGCGTATTATCTGAGCTTGAATTTAATGAGGCTTTTACTATGATTGAAAAAAAAGCTAATTACAAAATGCCTAAAGGTTATCGTAAAGGCAAAGCACGAAGAAGAGGTGCGCCAATTTTGTACGAAGAAGTTAAGGGGAAACTCAATCTAACACTGACCCCCACAGCTATCAAAAATATTACTGAAGCTGCCGCAGAGGAACACATATCGCGTTCTGAGTTGATTGAACGCTGGGCAAGAAGCCTAATTTGTCCTGAAACAACAATTTGAAGTGCGATCGCACGTCAAACCAGCGAAACTATAGACCAAATGAAAAGCGCTCGTGGATTGGCGATGGACGAAATAAACGGACGGCTGCAAGGTGAAGTCGCATTTAAAAGCCACAAACTTAATATTTATTTAAGAGCTAGTTCTTTATAAAATCTTGGCTTATTTCTTATAGATAACCAGTCACCAATACTTTTTCTAGTAAAAGTTTTGTTTAAGTGAATTTTTAAAATATAGCTAATTATACTTAGAGAGTGCCCAAGCTAACCTGAACGACCAGCCTGAAATTGCTGCCAGACTCAAGAACAGAAAGTTAACCAAGGCACAGAAACGCACAGAAACCCAAAACTTTCAAGCTGGTGAAACAAGGCGCAGACGTTCTACTGCATTGGGTTTGATAGAAACTGGGAAAAAACCGGGTAAATAAATAAGTTTGTCGTCTGCTGAGGTGAGAACACAAGCAAGCTAATCCAGAGTTAGCACTTCCCCAAAGAATCGATATTAATCAGATGCCCAAGCTTAACTTCAAGCCTGAAGAAAGTTTGTTTGAGGCTTATCAGCGGCAGAGGTAGGAAATGAAACGCGAGCGTGAATCTGTGAAATTTCCCGCATAGGCTAAAGCCGATATCTGCCAATGGATAAAAGGCTCTTGCTTTAAATTCGGTTAGCATTCAACCGCGTGAGTCTGCTGGAGGCAATCAATTTGTGGAGGCGCTGAAAATGGCAAACCAGGGGATTGAGCAGAGGCTGGATGCTTTGAGTAGTGCGATTATCACTTTGGCTAATACACCGCGAAGTATTTCTGTTTCCACTGCTAACCCTATTGATGACGCGGCGAAGATCATGAATAATTTTTCACGAGGTCAGGTTATGGCTGCGGGGATGTGAAAAATTTTTGGGCAAGCCTAAACTTGTTCTTGCTCTACCTCTTGTTGAATGCCGACAAATTCTTTTCTTAAATCGTCGTCAGATGGTCTTTTGGCAAATTCCTCGTGGGTGTATATCCACAACAGATAAACAATATGCCTTGCTTCATAAACCACATACATGAAACGACATTGCCCAGCAGCGCCATCTAATTCTGGCGTTCTAAACTTGATTTTCCTGAATTTAAAGTCTGGTTGATGTGACCCTTTAGGAAATCCTTCATCCTCTGAAAATGAATTAGAGCCAGGATTCTCACGGAGTTTGTCTATGTAGTCTTCTACTAACTCCAAAAAAGAATTTCTAGCTCTTTCATTTTTACGGTAATGACTTTTGATTAGTTTTTTGAGGCTAGTATTAAACCTCTCCAAGCGCCTCATCTGATAAGCTTCGCAACCAGTCACGGGTTTCCTCCGGTTTTAGCTCTTCACCCTGGATTGCACCTGAGTACAATTGTTCTAGAGTATCAGATAAAACCGATTGATAGCTAGGTTCTTGGCGCTCAACAGCATCCAAAATAGTTTCAACTAGTGTATTCATAGCCTTCATGCAAGACCTGAAAGCTTCTCTCTGATTGGTTGCGCGCAAATAGAAAAAGTAAATTATTGCCCAAATTTCTAGTTTCAAGCTAAACACACCTTTTGGTGCTGGTGGTTCGAGCCAATTATATGCAAACTCTTTTAACCCTTCGCGGTCTTCAACAGAAAGATTGCTCCACTCCTGCTTAACTCTATGGGTTAATTTACGAATCTTGGCAGTTAATTGCTCAAAATTCGATGATGTGCTGATCTTTCTTTGTCGGATCTGCTCAAACTCATGAGTAAAAATCACGATCGCAGTGGACACCGCTACACTCTCCTACTTTTTGCGCCTTTGGACAACACCAATTAAGAACTGTTTGACCTTGACAAACTATATTTACAGCTTTTTTACCGCGTGTATACACTATTCTACGACAACAGATCGTTGCTGTCTTCCGCAGTCAACTGAAGGCTGGTGTCTGATTGTTTTTGTTACAGAAGCAATCAAAGTGCAATCAGCTTGTTTTACAATTGGATAACTAGTTATCCAATCAAGTGAAGCTCACGAAGCCCCGAAAATCGCTTCACTGACTCACGAATTTTTCAGCTACTTTAAGCGATCGCGACTTGCTCAAAACTGGCGCACACATAAGTGTGATCGCGTTTTACCAAAAACATACCTACTTGCTTGGATACCTAGATATCCAAGCAAGTAGGCAGACGATAGCGCGATCGCCCTTGCCCAAATCGCTTTTTGGCTAACTTCAGGTTATTGAAAGCGATCGCCCTCACCAAAATGTTTGTGATTTGAACCATATTTTGACCAAACGGACACGATACGCTTCACACCGCACTAGGACAACATATACTTCAAAGTTATAAATGGAGTCCAAAACCTCAAAACTTAATTCTAGAAAGCAACGTGGGTTTTATAGTTCATTTGTACGTGTTATTGATCGAGAGCTTTTAAAACCAAGTATCGGGCGATCGCTTAATCACTGAATTTTCGACTAAACATGTTTTTGAACCATATTGTGGACGTTTTGAATCATATTTTGACCGAAAGTTTAAAATTTTCGGCGAAATTAGTGTGTCTTACTCGGCATTTTTTACCAAGTCAAAAAATAAAACTTTTGGTCGTATTATGATTCACATTTAAAACACGCGGACATAATTTGATTCATAAAGTTAAGTTGAAGATTTGCTCAAAAGCTTGAAATTACGTTAACTTTTGGTCACGCTATGGTTCAAAATTTGGTCATGCAGGGGGTAAAATCACAATGTTACCTCTGTCATGTGGATAACTTGTGGATAATTTCGGTTGGTTGAAGAGCGATCGCTCTCGGTTGTGAAAAATTTTTCAGGACGTTTCTTATCTTGGACTCCGAACTGGGGGGCGATCGCCAAAAATAGCCCCTCGTCGTTCTAGGTCACGTTTAGTATCCTCTGTAAGTCCTAAAGTGTATCTAAATAGGGCATTTGCAACAATAGCACCGCTCAGGTTAGCATCACCCAGCATGGCACCGGTGAGGTCGGCATTGCTGAGGTCGGCATCGCTGAAGTCGGTATAGCTGTACATGAAAAATAAGGAGTGGTCGTCATCAATCGGGTTTGCACTGCTGAGGTTGGCACGTCTGAGGTTGGCACTGCTGAGGTTGGCACGTCTGAGGTTGGAACGTCTGAGGTTGGCACTGCTGAGGTTGGCATCCATCAGGTCGGCATTGCTCAGATTGGCACCAATCAGGTTGGCACCGTCCAGGTTGGCATAGCTCAGGTCGGCATAGCTCAGGTCGGCACCAATCAGGTTGGCATCGATCAGATTGGCACTGCGCAGGTCAGCACCGATCAGATTGGCACCGCGCAGGTCGGCACTGCTCAGGTCAGCATCGCGCAGGTCAGCATCACTCAAGTCGGCACCGCTCAGGTCAGCATCACTCAAGTCGGCACTGCTCAGGTCAGCATCGCTTAAGTCAGCACTACTCAAGTTTCGATGTATGGCTCCCTGACTAACAATCTCCTGTACTAAGCGCCATTTTTCATCAGATTCAGTACTTTCGTCATCATCTGAACTTTCGCTTAAAACTTCAACATCTTCAACAGGAAAGCCTGTTACTGTTTTTAGTTCTCCTGATTCAATGCGAGATACAAGCCGCTTAATATCCTTTAGAGAACCTTCGACAAATAATCTGATGCTGCCTTCTTTGATATCAGTAATTTCTATAGTGTCACCTGAATATTCTCGTAGAACAGATTGAATAATATTCCAGTTTTGAACTGAATGTATATCACCTTCTAAAGTGATAACTAATCTATTTTTTTTACTTTGTTTATCTATTACAGTTACTTGACGGCGTTCTGGTTGCACTTGCTCTACCACCTCATCACTGTTAGGGCTACTGCAATTACTTGTTGGTAACTGGTTTGGTTGTTCTTCTGTTAACTCTGCAATTTCTCTCCAATTCAATTTCAGTGCTTCACATATCCTTTTAAAGGAATCAAGCTGAATTGGCTCACCTTTGAAAAATTTTGTAACTGTACTGCGAGCCAACAGTTGAGACTTTGCAAAGTTGCTTATACCAATTCTTTATGAAGCTGCGCTAAATAAGGCTTCAAGAATAAAGTCGTAAG
>NZ_JAVRCD010000044.1:0-73715 GCF_034530895.1 Nostoc sp. DedQUE08 | reverse complement strand
TTTTCTTTTAATCCTTTTATTCAGAATACTCGGAAAGTGACAGAAGAGGGATAACGCTTCCGTCAACCCTGTCACCCCAAACTTACTAGCGCAATAGGGTACTAAGTAAGCAGTTGGTACCTTACCGCCAATGGAACTTAAATTAACTATAGTTCCACTACCCCGCTCGAGGAAATGAGGTAGAAGGGCATTAATTGTGTGGATATATCCCCATAAATTAGTGTCTATAATTTGATGCCAATCACTGAGAGAAAACTGCTCTACGGGCCCTGATGCGAAGATGCCTGCATTGTTTATCAACACATCGATATAACCATAATGCTCCAATGCCTTTTGTACCAAGGTGTGTACTTGAGATGCGTCAGTGACATCACAAGTAACAGTCAATGGTGCTGCACGACCAAGGCTTTGTAACTCCTGCGCTACAGCTTCCAAACGGTCAGCATGACGAGCTGTAATTACAAGGTCATATCCTTGCCGAGAAAATAAAAGAGCTGTTGCTTTACCAATACCTTCAGAAGCACCTGTAATCAATACCGTAGGAGCCATCCTATTATATATAAGTAGTAAATTTAAAAATATTATTTGCTCTTTCTTTATTATTATTTTGAGCAATAACATTCCAGAAACCTTCTAACTTTCGTTAGATTTTTTATGATATCCAAAATAGTTATTTAGCGAGATTATAAGTTTTCATTCGCAGTTGTTTGGTAAAAATACCTCTACTCTAAAGGGTAATAAAAACTCTTATTGAACTTTTGCTAGATAAGTATTTCCTAAACATCTTCAAAATCTCATTCTTTAGAGTTGTTTCTACTTTAGGACTAGAGACAGATAGCGTCACATGGGTAATTTAAGTAATATGAACAATGTAATTAGCTTCTTAAGGAAACTTCACAATGGCAACTTATCCTAGCGATCAAACTGAAACTGCATACAATGGCAAAGACCGCAATGCTGGTGAACTTGGGCTAACTCCTCAGTCTGAACTTTGGAACGGTCGCTTGGCTATGATCGGTTTTCTAGCTTACCTACTTTGGGATCTCAATGGTTATAGCGTAGTCCGGGACGTACTTCACCTGATTTCTTAAACTCCCGTTAATTATTGAGCGTTTTTGTTGCAGGCTTAGATTCTGTCCAAAGTATCAAATACAAGGCACTGGTTATAATAAATACTAATTTTACCAGTGTCTTCACTCATATCACGCAACCTTTTAACCGAAAACGGTTTTTAAAATAGCATCTAGTTATGTAATAATAGTTCAAGTATCTTAATATTTCTATATATTTTTGTTCGTCGGCATTGTCCAGTGTAAAACATTTACCACTAACACAGTTTTCCGGCTAGTAGTTAGTAGTTTATGTAATTACTATATTTTATTTTTTGAATTTTCATCTGAATGTTAGGCGGAGTAAAAGTGTGATCGAGTTAGAACAACCACCCAGTCATCAAACAAAATTGACTTCAGTAGTGAAAAGTAAATCTCACTTTAAAGGACTTTTCATTGCTATTGTCATTGTTAGCGCATGGGTCATTAGCCTGAGTTTATTGCTTTCCCTTGATATCTCCAAGTTAAAATTTTGGATGCTATTGCCCGTTATACTATGGCAAACATTTTTATATACGGGATTATTTATTACATCTCATGATGCCATGCATGGGGTAGTGTTTTCCCAAAACAATAAGATTAATCATTTTATTGGGACATTAACTCTATCTCTTTATGGTCTTTTACCATATAAAAAATTATTAAAAAAGCATTGGTTACACCACCAAAATCCAGCAACTCAAATCGACCCAGATTTTCATAATGGTATACACAAAAACTTCTTTGCTTGGTATTTCCATTTTATGAAAGGTTACTGGAGTTGGGGACAAGTTATTGCTTTAACTCTTATATATCAGTTTGCTAATCGCATCCTTCATATACCCCATGCTAATCTAATAACTTTTTGGGTACTTCCTTCGCTTTTAAGTTCATTCCAATTATTTTATTTTGGTACTTTCCTTCCACATAGCGAACCAATTGCAGGGTATATTCAGCCTCATTGTGCCCAAACGATTAGCCGTCCAATTTGGTGGTCATTTCTCACGTGCTATCATTTCGGCTATCACGAAGAACATCACGAGTATCCTCATGTTTCTTGGTGGCAGTTACCAGAAATTTACAAAGCAAAATAGTTCTTGTTTATCTAATAAATAAGTGGGCGTGAATAATTAAAGGTTTGTAGTTAGCATCTCCAGCCATTAAAATAAGTCTGGGGCTGCTTACTAGAGCAAATTCATTCTGCTTATGCCAATTAATAATTCTCGTCTTGTCACTTATAGCCCTGCTTATACAATCGTTCCCACTTACGAGTGCTTTAATCAGTGTAGTTACTGCAACTTTCGCAGCGAACCGGGTAAAAGTCCCTGGATGAGTATTTCAGATGCAGACAGTATTTTAAAACCACTTCAAAGCGAAAAAGTCTGTGAAATTCTTATACTCAGTGGTGAAGTGCATCCTCATTCGCCAAAGCGTCAGGCGTGGTTTACACGGATTTATGATTTGTGTAAATTAGCGCTTTCAATGGGGTTTTTACCTCATACAAACGCGGGGCCACTGAGTTTTGAAGAAATGCAAAAGCTCAAGCGTGTGAATGTTTCGATGGGGCTGATGTTGGAACAGTTAACACCAACATTGTTAAATAGTGTACATCGGCACGCACCGAGTAAATTACCAGAAGTCCGTTTACAGCAATTGCAATGGGCGGGAGAGTTGCAGATCCCTTTTACAACTGGGTTACTGTTAGGAATTGGGGAAACAGTTGATGATTGGTGGGAAACATTAACAGCTATATCTGAACTGCATCAACGTTATCACCACATTCAAGAAGTTATTTTACAACCTCATAGTCCAGGACATCAGCAAACCTTTGATGCACCACCTTTTGACCCTCATCAGTTACCAGAAGTAATTGCTAAAGCACGTCAGATTTTACCGCCAGATATTACTATTCAAATTCCGCCGAATTTAGTTAAAGATGACCGATGGTTACTCGCTTGTATCGAAGCTGGTGCGCGAGATTTGGGCGGAATCGGGCCAAAAGATGAGGTGAATCCCGATTATCCTCATGTTCAGGAACAGGCATTAAGAGAAATTTTACAGCCTGCGGGGTGGGAATTGGTAGCTCGTTTGCCAGTTTATCCGCAATTTGATAGTTGGTTGTCGGGAGAATTACAAACAGCGGTGAAACAGTGGCGCAAGACTCTAACCACTGTTTCTCTTTTGTAAGAATAGGGAAGTAGAGATTTTACTATCTAGAACACCAATTCAGTAATCCTGAAAGAACCTCTCCCCCAACCCCTCTCCGAAGCGGAGAGGGGAGTTTAGCTGCCCCAACGCTCGTAGGGAAGGGGGCTGGAGGGTTAGGTTTTTGATAATTGAATCGATGCTCTATTAGTTAACGAGTATTTGAACTGGATGAATCCACCTTTTTACTCCGTTGACGAGTATTTGAACTGGATGAATCCACCTTTTTACTCCGTTGACGAGTGTTTGAACTGGATGAATCCACCTTTTTACTCCGTTGACGAGTGTTTGAACTGGATGAATCCACCTTAATTCTCTATAATCTCGATTATTATGAGCATCATTGCTATATTTTTTACCTATGCTTAATAATGATGACTTACTCGCAAACCTCTACAACGCCTTTAACCCCTTTGAACCCTTACCCGCAGGCGATCCAAAATATGTAGATTGTCAGGATGTGCGGGGAGATGCGGATATTTTGCAAGAGTTGGGAAATCGGATGCAATTGGCAAATACAAATACTTGCCAATTGTATTCTGGTCATCGAGGTGCGGGGAAGTCTACAGAATTACTCAGATTAAAGAAGTATTTAGAAAATCGGAAATTTTATGTTGTCTATTTTGCGGCTGATGAAGAGGATATCGATTCTGAAGATGCCCAATATACAGATATTCTCCTCGCCTGTACCCGCCGTTTGCTCAAAGATTTAAAAGAAATTGCTAGTCCCGCTCCTATACTCAACTGGTTAAAAAGTCGTTGGGAAGATTTAAAAGATTTGGCGCAGACTCCCATAGAGTTTGAGAGTCTGGGAGTAGAAGCCAAACTTGCTCAGTTTGCCAAGTTGACCGCAAATTTAAGAGCTGTACCTGAATTACGCCATAAAATCCGCCAAAAAATTGATCCTTACACCGTCACTTTAATTCAGGTGTTGAATGAGTTTCTAGCGGATGCAAAAAAGAACTTACCTACAGGTAAAACTCAACTGGCGGTAATTGTCGATAATTTAGACCGGATGGTGTTAGTCAAAGAAGGAGAGCGCACCAACTATGAGGAAGTCTTTTTAGACCGCAGCGAACAACTCCAAGCTTTAGATTGCCATTTGATTTACACTGTCCCGATTTCAATGGTCTATTCTACCAGAGCAACAGACCTTAGAGATATCTACGGCGACCCCCAAATTTTGCCGATGATTATGGTAAACACTCTCAAGGGGGAAGTTTACCAGCCAGGACTCAAGAAAGTTAAAGAAGTAATTAACAAGCGAGTCCGGCAAATTGCACCCGAACTATCACTAGAGAAGGAAATTTTTGATAGTCCCCAAACCTTAGAAAAACTCTGTTTGATGAGTGGAGGTCATGTAAGGAATTTGCTATTGTTAACTCAAGATGCCATTGGACGCACTGAAGAGTTACCTGTTTCAGAAAAAGCGGTGCGACGAGCAATTACTCAAGCTAGAGATACTTTTCGCCGTGCTGTGGAAAATCATCAATGGTGTCTGTTAGCAGAAGTCTCTTCTTCTAAACGTATTATTAATGATGATTTGTATCGGAGCTTGATGTATAACCGCAGTCTTTTAGAATACCGATATTTGGATGATGAGGGAGAGATGCAGCGTTGGTATGATATCCATCCATTGATTCAAGGAATTCCAGAATTTAAAGAAGCCGTAGTGAAACTTTCATGAACCCAAATTTAAGTGATTGGGATGATGATTTACCCCCAGAACCAGAAGAAGCTTATCAAGACTTACTTCGCGCACTGAAGCGAAAATCAGGATTTGGTTTGTTTTTTGTGCAATGTACACCTGTGGAAGCAGACAAGTTCATTGTCAAACTTCCCCAGGAGATTCCGCAGAAGAACATTGCAGTTTTGCGCTTGGTTGAGTCCATTGATAATTTATATCAGCCAGTCGCAGAGTTTCTCAAAGACAAGCAAGTTGATATTTTATTGATTAAAGGTTTGGAATATTCTTTATACAAATATGAAAAAAGAAGTTTTGGTGAAATAACAGAAGGACAATTTAGTAATTTAACCAGTGTTCCACATATTTTAAATCACTTAAACCAACAGCGAGAACGCTTTAGAGATGATTTTCCAATTAGCTTAGTTTTTCTTGTACGTTCATTTTCGATAAACTATTTTATTCATCGCGCCCCAGATTTTTTTGATTGGCGTTCTGGAGTATTTGAATTACCGACTACACCAGAAGTCGTAGAACAAGAATCAAATCGCCTGTTGTTGGAAGGAAACTATAATAAATATTTGAAACTCACCCATCAACAAAAAATTGAGAAAATTATAGAAATTCAAGACTTGCTGAGAGAAAAGCATCAGACAGAGAATCGTAAGACCAGTTTATTACTTGAACTAAGAAACTTATTAATTAGCACTAAGGAATATGAAGAAGCGATCGCATCCTTCAACCAAGCACTGAAAATTAAAGCTGATGATCACGAAGCTTGGAACGATCGGGGCTATGCGCTATTTAATTTAGGACGCTTTGAAGAAGCGATCGCATCCTTTGACCAAGCACTGAAAATTAAAGCTGATGATCATGAAGCTTGGAACAATCGGGGCATTGCACTAGGCTATCTAAAACGCTACGAGGAAGAAGTAGCATCTTACGACAAAGCGATAGAAATTAAACCAGATTATCAGGAAGCTTGGTATCACCGAGGTATCGCGCTTAAAGACTTAAGTAAATGGAAGGAAGCTCTCGCTAACTGGGAGAAAGCGATAGAAATAGAACCAAATGACCACTCAAGCTTGAACTGGCAAGGAAATGCTTTAGATATACTAGGTCAATCTGAAGAAGCAATAATCTGTTATGACCAAGCCCTTGCCCTCAATCCCAAACATCCTCATGCTTGGTATAATCGAGGCATTGCACTAGGCAATTTGAGACGCTATGAAGAAGCGAGCGCTTCTTGCGACCAAGCACTGAAATTTAAAGCAGATGACTACGAAGCTTGGTACTGTAAAGGTAATGCGCTATTTAATTTAGGACGCTTTGAAGAAGCGATCGCATCCTACGACCAAGCACTGAAATTTAAACCTGATTTACACCAAGCTTGGAAAAATCGGGGCAATGCGCTATTTAATTTAAGACGCTTTGAAGAAGCGATCGCATCCTACGACCAAGCACTAAAATTTAAATCTGATTATCACTATGCTTGGTATTATAAGGGGTCTTCATTAATTAAATTAGGTCGCTGGAGAGAAGGAAATAAAAGTATTAGTAAGGCTTTTGAAATTAATTCAGATTTTATGAACGCTCTGCTTGACATACAGAAAAAACACATTATCAGTTGGTTTCAGCAAAAATTGGGATTACAAAAGTTAGTTTGGATTTG
The DNA here is from genome assembly GCF_034530895.1 of Nostoc sp. DedQUE08. Classification (NCBI taxonomy): domain Bacteria; kingdom Bacillati; phylum Cyanobacteriota; class Cyanophyceae; order Nostocales; family Nostocaceae; genus Nostoc; species Nostoc sp. DedQUE08. The sequence goes on along the minus strand of NZ_JAVRCD010000044.1, from coordinate 67,066 downwards.
GATAAGTATCTTGAGGCTGATTGGATTTAGGCGTTGATTGAGCGATCTTGTTATTAAAGTTTATGGTTTAAATGATTTTAACTCATCTTAATGTAGCGATTGCCTTCACCCTTCAACTTAAAATACTAAGTGAAATTAAAAGCGATACCGAGACATTACTAAATATAAAGTTAACCCATCTTTAAGAATATAGGACTTACGCATTGACAGAAAATCCTAAATGATAGATATGCCTTTCAAGGCTTTTAGCTAGATTTTTCAATTATCTTTTTGCGATCGCAATTAACAAAGGATGCTTTGTAAAAGCCTGAAACAACCTATTTACGTTAATACACAAGATGATTCATTTGTACAGTGCGTAACTCCTAGAATATAAATCAAATGTCAGAAAATGCCTAAGAGCAAAAAAATCTATCTCTCCAAGAAATTGCTAGCCTTTCTTTGGCAGAACGTCACAAAATACTAGAACCTTTTATCGCCGCCACAGCCGAAGATTTTTTGAACGACCCTGAATTAACAGAATTCTCGGTTTTGGATGGTGAAGATTGGGAAACTGAGAATAACAACATAATTCATGTGGAAGAACCTGAAAGCATCCGCAGCCATGACGCTTTTTTGAACGGCTACGCACCAGAAGACGAATGGCTTTATGACGACTGAAATTAAAAGCGGTCAAATAAATACTCACCGTGAACTAATTACTAACGCATCCCTCAAAAGAGATAGATAGGAGTCAAAACCCTGTTGTAAAATAGACATATAAGGATTCGGGGGGCCATTTAACTGGTCATAAACGCCTATAGAAACTATTTTTGGAAATCTCCAAGGTCTGAAGTCCAGCCAGCTGAAGCAACTACAGCGGCTGTATCACCAGCGCATACCAGGCGATCGCATCACCACGCCTGAGTTTTCCCAGCGTCTGGCAGCAATTAGCACAGAAGTCAATCAGCCTGTGTGCGCCTACATCAACCGTCGCGGACAAGTGATTCGCGTCGGGGTAGGCACACCACGCCAAACGCAAATACCACCGATGGAATTGCCCCGTTACGGTGCAGAACGACTCAGTGGTATTCGTTGTATTGCCACCCATCTAAAGCCAGAACCGCCCAACGAAGCGGCACTCACGGCTATGGCACTGCAACGCTTAGATGCCCTAGTTGTCCTAAATATTACCGGAACCGGCTTTACACGGCGGGGAGGCGGTTCGACTGGATATGTCAAAGAAGCTTATCTAGCTCATCTGACACCCCAAGAGTCTCGCACCCTGATTACTAGTCCTGCGGCTCCCAAGATAGGCGAAAGCCAAATCCAATCCCCAAGTTGGAATATATCGCCACCTTTGGACTTGGACGATCTGGCAGACCAGGATTTAGTAGACTTGGTAGAAAATCTGGAAGCGGAATTCCAGCGTGAATTTATCGCCCAGGAAGTAGATGCTGACCACGATCGCGTGCTGATTGTGGGGCTGATGACTAGTGAAATGACTCCCCTACAATTCCAAGACACCCTATTAGAATTGGCACGTTTAGTTGATACTGCTGGGGGAGATGTATTACAAACAATACAACAAAAGCGATCGCGCGTTCATCCCCAAACCGTAGTTGGCGAAGGTAAGGTGCAAGAAATTGCCCTAACCGCCCAAACACTAGGAGTCAACCTTGTTGTCTTTGACCGCGACCTCTCACCCTCCCAAGTCCGCAACTTAGAAATGCAAATTGGTATCCGGGTGGTTGACCGCACCGAAGTAATTTTGGATATTTTTGCCCAACGCGCTCAGTCCCGTGCCGGTAAGTTGCAAGTAGAACTAGCACAGTTAGAATACATGCAACCGCGACTAGCTGGTAGAGGTCGCACCATGTCCCGATTGGGTGGTGGTATTGGGACTCGTGGCCCTGGTGAAACCAAACTGGAAACTGAGCGCCGTGCAATTGGGCAGCGCATTTCTCGACTGCAAAAAGAAGTAACTCAGTTGCAAGCTCATCGTTCGCGGTTACGGCAACGAAGACAGCATCGAGAAGTTCCTTCAGTTGCTTTAGTTGGATATACCAACGCTGGTAAGTCCACTTTGCTGAATGCTCTCACTAATGCAGAAGTTTATACAGCCGACCAGTTATTTGCCACTCTCGATCCGACTACCCGCCGTTTGGCGATTCCTTATGGCGAAACTAATGAACATCAGGAAATTCTGATTACAGATACAGTAGGGTTTATACACGAACTGCCTGCATCGTTAATGGATGCCTTCCGTGCCACTTTAGAGGAAGTCACAGAAGCCGATGCCCTACTACATTTGGTGGACTTATCTCACCCTGCTTGGTTGCGTCATATTCGCTCAGTCAGGGAAATTTTGGCACAAATGCCAATAACTCCTGGTCCGGCGCTAGTGATTTTTAATAAGATCGATCAAGCCAATAGTGAGACACTAGCCCTAGCTAGAGAAGAATTCCCTCTCGCGGTATTTATTTCTGCGAGTCAGCGTTTGGGATTAGAAACCCTACGTCAACGCCTTGCCAAGCTCATTGAATACGCCGTTGATTCCCAGTAAATACTGAAATAAATTTTTAATTTCTAATTGAAAATGCCGTAGTTAATAGTAACTATGGCATTTTTTATTGAAATAATAGATATTTATACTTTACTAAAGCTTTATCGGTTTATGTGGAATTTGCTGAATGACAATATTATAAAAGACGTGCTAGAACAATTGATTAATAGTATTTTTCTGTTTCGTAGCTGATACAGTAATTGAATTTATCACTAAATAAACTCAATTACATATAAAGATTTAAGCATTGAACTTGTTCTTACTTAATTTTATACAGCAGAATTTAGAATTTAGGAGTAAAACATGCTTTATATCTGGGTAACAGATTTAGCTTGTCTATCTCACAACTTTAAATCTGCTATAAGTACTCTATTAACCTTTCAGTATGACTTTTAGAGTTATCTCATTTATCAACATTATAGAAAGAGAGGTATATGCAATTAGCTTCACAGCAATTTGAGTCAAAAGATGTCAAAGTACAGGTTCTTTTAACTGGAGGACATCAATACACCGTTTATTTAAAATCAGATGCACCTATACTGCATAGCCTTTTAACAACAGTTGTGGCTCGTGCTTACAAACAAGAATCTGAGTTACAGAATTTATTCCAAATTCCCATCAATGAAGGTCGCTCGGTTTTGTGTTTTCCTAGCGAACATCTTATAGGCGTGGTTACAGAACCCCCAATTTTTGTACAGCAATCAGATAAAATACAACTGCAAAATGATTATATTTTGGCTTCTGATTATATACAAATAGATAATTTTCTTAAACCAGAAGAACACAAGAATTTAGTTGAATACATCCTTAAAAAAGAGTCGGATTTTTTGCCAAGCAATACTTCTACCAACGACATTAATTATCGCCAATCAATGGTTATCTACTCATTCCCTGAATTTTCAGAACTGATATTAAAGAGAATTCAAGCAATGATTCCTGATATCTTGAGCAAATTAAACTTACCATCATTTTCTGTATCACAAATTGAAAGTCAACTCACTGCACATAATGATGGTAACTATTACAAACTTCATAATGATAATGGCAGTTCAGATACTGCTACTAGAGAGCTAACATACGTTTATTACTTTTATCAAGAACCAAAATCATTTTCTGGTGGAGAGTTGCTGATCTACGACAGCAAAATTGAAAATAACGTATATGTAAATGCTGAGACGTTCAAAACAGTTGAACCTCGCAACAACAGCATTGTATTCTTTCTCAGCCGTTATATGCACGAAGTACTGCCTGTGAATTGTCCCTCTCAAGCTTTTGGAGATAGTCGATTTACTATCAATGGCTGGGTGCGTCGATAAGCGAATTCAGTATAATCACTATACACTACCACAATGAATATTTAACTTTAGGGAAGGCGATCGCCTTCCCTAATTTCTTACAAACTCATAGCTAATCGATTTTCTAAGTAATATCTTTCATTGACTTATAAATAGTTTATCAATATTGATTAAGTAATTTATTTATTATTTTTAAATAAAGATTTAATTCTCTAATTAAAACTAGAATTATTACGTAATTATAATAAAATTTTTCTTGCAGTATAAATACTTAATAAGTATAATTAGTTAAAAACAAGTCATTTTTTGATCGTGTATTAAATTTTTGATAAAGCTTAAAAAAAGCAGTACTAAATCTTTTTTTTTATGTCAATTTAGATAAGAAAATGATGTCCATGATGCTCGTATAAACATCATTATTAGGAAGCTTTTTCATATCTTGTTTAAGAAAAAGAGGTTTAATTTACATGTCTCAAGCTTATTCAAAAAAAGTAATTGGTTATATAAGTTGTGGTCTATTATCATTCACCTTAGCTTTAGGGTCACAACTACCCCAAGCACAGGCTGGCAACGGTAACGGTAATGGTAACGGCAACGGCAACAAAAATACACCAGCACCTGCTCCAGCACCAGCACCTGCGCCAGCGCCAGCACCTGCTCCAGCACCTGCACCTGCGCCAGCACCAGCGCCAGCGCCAGCGCCAGCACCTGCTCCAGCACCTGCTCCAGCACCTGCACCCAAGAGTTTGGGTTCTATAAGTTTTTCAGCTACAGGAACCAATACCTACGACAAATCTAACGATCCTCTGGCAGCGTCGGTTCTTTTTAATTACCTAGACAATGGTTTATTGTCACTGACCCTGACTAACAAATCTTCTGTAGGAATCTCAAATCCTTCTGATGTTCTGACCTCAGTTTTCTGGGACTATGCTGGTTCTCCCCTAAACAACTTATCGCTGGTTTCGGCTCTAGCTCCGACAGTAACCTCAAGCGCAGGCTCTACCACTACAAAGAATGTTGATCTTCTAGCTCTAAAGGAATGGAAATTGCCAAACACGAGTAATACTGGAGGACTTCCTGGCATTGACCAACACTACGGTCTGGGTACAGCTGGCTTAGGCATTTTCCAAGGTGGCGGTGGACAGCAATTCAATTACGGCATCATCAGTGGTTACGCTAATGATGCAAATCCAGCCGTGAGTTCGGGGACTTTTGTTCAAAGTTCAGCTACTTTCCTGCTATCAGGGCTAGCCTCCGACTTTGACATCACTAAGATTGGCAACATCCGTTTTCAGTACGGTACATCACTAAGCGAAACTAGTATAAAACCTGCCACAGCACCTGCTCCAGCACCTGCGCCAGCACCCGCGCCAGCACCTGCGCCAGCACCCGCGCCTGCTCCAGCACCAGCACCTGCACCCGCGCCTGCGCCAGCACCTGCTCCAGCACCCGCACCTGCACCAGCACCCGCACCCGCGCCTGCGCCAGCACCTGCTCCAGCACCCGCACCTGCTCCAGCACCTGCGCCAGCACCTGCACCTGCGCCAGCACCTGCACCTGCTCCAGCACCCGCACCTGCACCTGCACCCGCACCTGCACCTGCACCCACACCAGCACCTGCACCTGCTCCAGCACCCGCACCTGCGCCAGCACCTGCACCTGCTCCAGCACCTGCGCCAGCACCTGCACCCGCACCTGCTCCAACACCTGTACCATCAGTACCGCCTTACTATCAACCCCCTGCACCTCAACCGAAAAAAGTACCTGAACCCAGTACAACCGCAGCATTAGGATTATTTGCCTTGGGTGTTTTCAGACTCAAGAAGAAAAACAAAAAAAATATTTCCCAAAATTAAACCACACTGTTGAGTTTTAGTAGGAGAAAGCTTAAATATGGGTTTAGAAATGCTTATGCTCTTCTAGACCCATTTTTGTTAGAGGTAAGAAACGCTAAACTAGAACCCACCTCAATAATTCCTGCTTTTTAACTAGCGCTTAGTAGCGAAAAAATTTGAGCGACAGAAACAATCTAAATATAATTACTGCTATTGCTAGCATTTAAACTGAAATATTATTAGCTGGTTAGGTCAGATGCAAAATAAAAATAATCTACATAATAGTTGGCTAGCTTAACCTTGGAGTTTAAATAAAGCTGCGTAAATAATTCAAGGTTTGTAGACGCTACGTGTAGCTTGCTTTCCCAAAGAGATACACTACAAATTAATCTCAATATTTTTACATTACTTAACATTACTTTTATTTATTTTTGCCTACTTACATCAGCGCCTTCTGTAGATTAGGTTATGAATGAATAAAGCAGTCACAATCAGTGGCAAAGCTCTAAAATTAAAAAGTATTAAATCAAGTTGAGGATATCATGGCTGCAAAAGTAGAAATTTACACTTGGAGGACTTGCCCGTTTTGCATTCGTGCTAAAAGTTTGCTGAAAAACAAAGGTGTTGAATTTATCGAATACAGCATTGATGGGGATGAAGCAGCCAGAAATAAAATGGCTCAAAGAGCAAATGGACGCCGTTCTTTACCGCAAATTTTCATCAATGACGATCATATTGGTGGTTGTGATGATATCCACGCTTTAGATAGTCAAGGCAAGCTGGATGAGCTACTAACTTCTAGCAATAGCGTATAGGTTCAGAAGGTATTGCGATAGCGACAAACCACTGCAATTACACGGTAGTCGCTACAATTCTAGAAAAATAACACGCTGCCTTGTCTACAGGTTTCCTCACAAAACCAATCTGTCCACAAGACTTTACCCTCCAGATTCTACTCAGCAGTACATATGTACGTCAATTGGTGAGAGCATCAAGAGATAATAATTGAATAACCATTTAATTTCTTGGTGATTGAGGTATAAAGGGTGAAACTGGCTTTTATCATTGATCCCATCCATCTACTTGACCCGTGTCATGATACTAGTGTTGCCCTAATTGAAGCAACGCAAATCCTGGGACACGAAGTTTGGGTGACTCAAGCAAATCTGCTGAGTGTGGCGGAGGGCAAAGCTTTGGCTGTTCTACAGCGAGTTGAAGTTGTACCAGTACAGTTGGTAGAGGGACGCTGGGTAGCGGCGAATCTTTGGTATAAGTTAAGCGATTCCTCCTTAACTTCTTTAGAGACAATGGACGCCGTATTTATGCGGACAGATCCACCTGTCAATGATTCCTACCTCTATGCCACCTACATTCTGGATTATATCGATCAAAATAAAACCTTGGTGATTAACAGTGCCAGTGGCATCCGAGGGGCAAATGAAAAAATGTACGCCCTCCAGTTTACCAAAGCGATTCCTGAAACGATTGTCAGTGCTGATAAGCAATTTATCCGGCAATTCGTGGAAGCAAAGGGGGCAGCAGTTCTCAAACCGTTGGGTAATAAAGCTGGCGAAGGAATTTTGTTTTTGCAATCAGGCGATCGCAATTTTAACTCTATTGTTGAACTCAGTACCCTCCAAGGTAAAGTACCAGTAATGGTACAAACCTATTTACCAGAGGCAAAAGAAGGAGATAAGCGAATTATCTTGCTCAATGGTGAACCAATTGGCGCGCTCAATCGCCTCTCTAGTGGGACTGATTTTCGCAATAATATGGCAACTGGTGGTACAGTTGCTCAAACCGAAATTACCCCAAGAGAGTATGAAATTTGTACCCAAGTAGCCGAACGCTTACGTCAAGACGGCTTAATTTTTGTGGGTATTGACGTTATCGGTGGCTACCTAACTGAAGTTAACGTCACTAGTCCTACCGGAATTCGTGAGATTGACCGTCTAGATGGTACTCGCCTTGGTCATCAGGTTATTCAATGGATTGAACAGAGACTAAAAATCCAAAAATAATTTACATTTATTTTTTTGTTTCATGTCCTAACTTTCCAGCAAACAGACTTCTTTTGGACACTTGCGTGGGCTTGTTTCCTACGCTACTTGTTTTAAGTAAATATATTTACTTGTACGGAATATGAGTTTAGTGAATCGTAAAGGGTAGATGCATTCATGTCTACGATCGCCTGTAACGCTCGTGACGCTTAATGACTCGCTAACGCTGTGCTATCGCCTTTCTTTGGGAGAAGACTGAAGACTTGCTAACACTGCGCTATCGGTGATGCATCCATAGTTGGGCAGGTATTCCTATTGTTTTGTTCTGAAAGCATAGCTGGACATGCAAGCCAGTAGACTCCTGCCCAAATTCATTCTATAAAGTAGCCTTGACAAGTTTTTTTACCAATTGGCAAAATTGGGTATGGCAAAAGATTGCTTATCCCTGCCCTTGGTAAAACCCTGGTGGCAGTAGCAGATTTTATACAGCGTTCAGCCTGACCGGAGACTGCTAAGTTAATCTAAAATCCCAAATTCCAAATCTTTTAATTCCTTGGTGTACGTCGGTTTCTCAGAAAATCAGGGATATCTAATCCAGGTTTTTCCTTTGGTTCTGGAATTGGAGTTGGGGTTGGAGTTGAGGTTGGGGGATTAACTGTCGGTTGCTGTGTTGTTGGACGCTTCGAGGTATTAGGTGCTACTCGAACGTTAGCCACGCTTTGTTGTACCGCAGCTTGCACTTCACCTGTAAATCCAGTGGCAATTACAGTAATTCTTACCTCACCTTGGAGCCTGTCATCAATTACAGCCCCAAAAATAATATTGGCGTTGGGATCGACTACTTCATAGATTGCTTCTGCCGCTGCATTAACTTCATGCAAAGTCAGGTCAGTACCACCTGTAATATTAAATACAACTCCTCTAGCGCCTTCAATAGAACACTCTAGTAATGGTGAAGAAATAGCTGCGATCGCAGCTTCTCTGGCTCTAGATTTTCCAGAACTAACGCCAATTCCCATCAATGCCGATCCCGCATCTGCCATAACTGCTCGGACATCAGCAAAGTCAACGTTTACCAAACCGGGGATCGTGATGATATCAGAAATACCTTGCACCCCTTGCCGCAGTACATCATCTGCATAACGAAAAGCCTCTTGCACAGGCGTTTGTTCGGGGATCACTTCCAGCAGTTTGTTGTTAGGGATAATGATCAGTGTATCTACTCTACTTTTTAGTCCTTCAATACCTTGTTCTGCTTGACTGGTGCGGCGGCGTCCCTCAAAAACAAATGGACGTGTGACTACACCAACAGTGAGGGCACCCATTTCTTTGGCCACTTCTGCCACGATTGGTGCTGCACCCGTCCCAGTACCACCCCCCATACCAGCAGTGATAAATACTAAATCTGCACCCTCTAAAGCCGTAGCAATTTCGTCCCGTGATTCCTCAGCTGCCTTTTGACCAATAGCAGGATTACCACCTGCTCCTAAACCCCTCGTTAGCTTCTGCCCAATTTGCAATCGACTTGGAGCGCCAGCTAAGGTAAGAGCTTGGGCATCAGTATTAATTGACCAAAACTCTACGCCAGAGACATCAGACTCGATCATGCGGTTAACAGCATTGCCACCACCACCACCGACACCAATCACTTTGATGTTGGCGACCCGACCAGGAACAATCTCACCAATTCGGCTATTTTCCGGAGAAATTTTTTTATTATCGTGATTTTGCCCGAAGTTCAGCCCAGAGTTATTAAAGGGATTGGTCGAGTTAACTGCCAGAGAGAACCCCGGCTGTCCCGTAGATTGGGAATTTTTATAGTTAAGTCCTTGGTTATTATCAAGTGTCATTGGATTTGTGAAAGGGTAGATAAACGACTTTTTCAGGTGTTATTCACCTAAGAGTCAACTTTAGTTTGACAATGCCACAATAATATGGCGTTGTTCTTTATTGTTTTCACTACTGCCAAGCCTAACAGAATTGGCAGTGCGAAAATTTGCTATGGGATGAGCTTTTAACACAGCCGATCGCACAGCCAATTCTAGAGAAGTATACCTATATTTATCTAAAACTGACCTGTATAACTTCAACCAGACATTAATCTCTTGATTATTCTCAGCGGCGGGCATAACTGGTAAAGACACACTACAGCGTATCTTCTCTGTCTCAATAATAATATTGTTAATAAGTTTTACCATTGGGCATAATTGCAGCTTTAGACACAAAATTTACCTTCTACTTACTTATGCTTAAGTTAAACTAAGCAAGAATTTACTTGTCAGACTATACCTGATTAATTTGTTGTTTGGGTGGTCACAATGGACACTTTGTTGAAGCAATAGTCTATCTTACAAAAACTCTCACTAGTGCGGCCAACAAATCAAGATTTCCTAAGAGATTTCGTCACCTAATAGGAATTACAGCACAGAACAGTCCAAACTTATTGCCCAGAAGCAATGCTTACGCAATTTTGGCTGGCATTTTTCGTTACAGATTGAAACTTCGGTAAACTGTCTTTGGAAGTGTCCTCAACAGACCAAAGCCAGAGCCTTTTTGCTTCTGCACTTGGATGGCGGCATAAACCGTTCCATCAGTGACTTCTGCTCACGAGTCTGAATCTGAATGAAAAGCTCAAGCAATGTTCTCTTTTTTGCACTGGGTTTAGTCAAGGAATGTATGGGCAGAAGGCGTTTTATACGCGATAGGCCATCATTAGACTGTCTGACATTTTGCACCCTACTATTAGATGTTAGGGTAACAATTGAGGGTCTGTTACTCGCAATAGAGATTTTATGATTGATTTTCTCATTTTAATTAGAAGTTAATGCCGATTTTCGGGCGATTTGCTGGAAAACTGAAAATAATAAATATATTTATCAGCATAAAGCTTCTTAATTTACTAGAAACTATCAAAATAATAAACACGCTAGATGTTTTTAGGAATTTTGGCAGTTAATTTTTGATTTTTTTGGTTCATTTGTACTAATGGAAGTTCAGGATTTTTCAGATCGATATACTCTATTTGACCAGAATTAAATTTTGTTGCTAAATGACGCATTTGGGCGAGTACTTTAAATTGTTCAGACAATTGGGGACTTGGTACACCGAGATGCACGTTTCCTAATTCTGTTTTCAAAATTAAATTTGTTGGATTTTGGCAATCAATTTCTATAACTTTCACGGGACTTTGACTCACAGCTTCATGGAGTTGAGTCCAGTAAAGGCAATATTGATTTGGCGAACCAATTACTCTGAGATTTGGTAATTTTTTAGTAGGATTCAGTGATGTATATTTTTCTAAAGGCATCCAGGCCCCACTTGCATCTAGTAAGCCGATTGTTACTTTTTTGTTGCCACGTGTTTGAGTTACCGCTACAGGTACTCGTTCTTGGATTTCAATGATTAATCCAGGAGGAAATAGGCGGCGTCTGACGATCGCTTGGGCAATAGTTGGCTGTTTTTTCAAAGAGTTAGCGATCGCTGACGGTTCAATCCGCCACAAAGACTGAGGGTAAGACAGCACCAACAATGACTGAGTTGTTTGATCTGACAGCAATTTATTGCCTGATTTCATCACTATTTGTTTGGGAGCCTTTAGCATCCACATCGGTTGGACTGCCACCCACAACAATCCACCCGCTAAACCAGTAATGGCAAAGGTTCGCCAAATAGCTTGAATAATTTTCATCTGCCGCTGCCGACGCAATTTCTGGCGACGCTGGGCTAGATGCGTGCGGGAAACTGATATTATGCCAGCCATTCACACCCCTTTTTGGTTGCAATCTAAATTCCTTAACAAGCTCGTATCATTATTAATTTCAGTAAACACTGTTGGCATCTTTTAGCCGCTCTCCTCAAGACTTTTTTTATTTTTAGTAACACTTTACAGTAACTACACAATGATTATGGCGCTAGTAATTAGTTCTATTAAAGTTTCCGGTGTCCATTTTTAACTGACTGTAGTCTTTTTGACAAGTTATTTTTGAAGATTTTTCCTTAAAGATTACAAAATATTAATTGAGATGTGTGGGATTTGGCTTTCTTGACAAATAGAATGTGAAATGATACATAAGTATTCCTGGATCTCTGTATACCTTGCTATAATTCATACCAGTTACACCCATCAGCCATCCAAACTGAGAACCATGAAAATTTGTAGTTTTTTTTACTTGCTCCCTAAACCATATAATTTTGTGGCATGTCAAACAGAAGGGAGAGATTGTCAAAACTTCAATAGCAGGTGTAAAAAGGACAGATATGCTTAAGAGCTGACAGGTAGAGCGGCACCAATAAAAGATGAATCCTTGCCAGGTAAGGGTATAGGGAATAGAGTGTAGGTTTGGAAAAATCAAGAAAAGTAAAAATAAGTGCGAACATAAATAAAGTTATTCGTCACTATACCCCACACCCTACACCCCACACCCAAAAGCTTTGTAGATAATGGGTTTGCATTATCTTAGTGCCATTCGCTATTAGGATCGATTAAATCTCTACCATACTACTGACAGTAATCTGGCGACAAGTACTGTCTTTTGCAAGACACTACCACCTTGCGAGTCAATCCTCTATCTACATCCTAGATAGGGATTAATTGTATAAAGAATTCAAACTAAGCTGCATCTACATAAACCTCTACATACATGAAAACGACATTAAATTTGTCACGTTTTTATAAAGCATGTAACCCTAGCTACACGCTAAATATAAGTAACGTACTAGATCGGCAGTATTACATAGATTTTGCTGATGTACGTGGTTGCAAGATTGTCGAAGAATTGCAACGAACTATCATTCGTATTTCTCCTGACGAGCCAACCTGTCAGTTATTTACAGGCCATATCGGCTGCGGTAAGTCAACGGAATTGCAGCGCCTCAAGACAGAACTAGAATTGGCAGGATTTCATGTGGTTTATTTTGAGTCCAGTCAAGACTTAGACATGGCAGATATTGATATCAGCGATATTTTGCTGAGTGTAGCCCGTCAAGTCAGTGCCAGTTTAGAAGGGATTAGCATTAAACTCAAACCTGGTTACTTTACCAATTTGTTTAAAGAAGTAGGCGATTTTTTGCAAAGCCCCATAGAACTTTCTGGACAAGCAGAGTTGTCCTTGGGTATTGCCAAAATTACCGCCAAAACCAAAGATAGCACCCAGATGCGGAATCAACTGAGGCAATATCTGGAACCACGTACCAATAGTATTTTGCAGGCGATTAACGAAGAGATTTTAGAAAAGGCTGTTGAACAGCTAAAGCTAAGGGGTCAAAAAGGACTGGTAGTGATTGTAGATAATTTGGATCGAGTAGATATGCGTCCCTTAGCATCCGGGCGATCGCAACCAGAATATCTCTTCATTGACCGAGGCGAACAGTTACGCCGACTTAAATGCCACCTAGTTTACACAATTCCTCTAACGTTAATTTTCTCCAATGAGTATGAGACACTGAAAAATCGTCTGGGGGGAGGGATTGCACCAAAAGTACTACCGATGGTATTAGTGCGGCAAAGAGATGGCAGTGACTACGAACCAGGAATGTCACTAGTGCGCCAGTTAGTTCTAGCTAGAGCTTTTCCAGAAGTTCCTTTGAATAGCAGACTTTCATTAATTACAGAATTATTCGATCGCTCCGAAACCTTGGATCGTCTATGTCGCGTTAGTGGTGGTCACATTCGTAACTTATTAGGCTTACTTTATAGCTGCCTGCAACGACAAGATCCGCCTTTTTCTAGGGACTGCTTAGAAGCCGTGATTAAGGACTACCGCGACGATTTGCTATTAGCTATTGATGAATCCCAGTGGGAATTATTGTTTGAAGTAGTACAGCAGCAGAGAGTTAAAGGTGAGTCTGACTATCAGAGCTTACTAAGAAGTATGTATTTGTTTGAATATCGAGATCCTGTGGGGCGCTGGTTTGGCATCAGTCCAGCCTTGGCAGAAACAGAAAAAGTTTTGGCTTGGCAACAAAATAAGTAACAGTCAATTGTCATTTGTTATTGGTCATTAGTTCACTAACAAATGACCAATGCCCCATATCCAATGCCCCATATCCAATGCCCCATATCCAATGACTAATGACAAACAGCTACGCGTCTACACCAAAGAAAATCAGCATACTTTACAAAGATTGATTAGAGCGATCGCACTTTCCGAAGGTCAATTTGCTCTGATTTTAGTTCGATGCAACTATGGGCGATTACGCGAGCAAATGTTAGAGAATATTCGCTCGAACACTAAAGAAATTTATATCAGAGAAATCGTTCTCAATCCATCAACTACTTCTTTACACAGCACAATAATTTCAGAACTATCTTTAGATAATCCTGCCGTCCTTACAGACTCTTTACCGTCTGCTGTAATGATTTTCGGTATTGAATCAACTACCGACCTAGAAAACTTACTTACAGGTATCAACCAAGCACGAGATATCTATGCTGCTACTTTTCCATTTCCAGTCGTGTTGTGGCTACAGGATGAAGTAGCATCATTGCTTTCAAGATTAGCGCCTGATTTCAAAAGCTGGGCTGCAACCACTATCAAATTTGAAATGGCCAAAGCAGATTTAATTGCTTTGATATCTCAAGAGGAAGAATCTTTATTTGAAAAAGTTTTAGAAGCAGGTGCTGAAACGTTTTTATCTAATGCCTTCCTAGATTTAGATCCTAAGTCGCAACACCGCCACGAAATAGAATCAGCACGTAATGATTTACTACGCCTATATAACGTTAAATTAACACCAGGATTAGAAGCTAGTTTAGAATTTGTGTTGGGGCGAGATAAATACGCCAACGATCAAATTAATGGTGCTTTAGCCAATTATCAAAGAAGCCTAGCATTATGGCAGCAAGAAGCTAGGAGAATAGCAGAGTGGGAGAGTAATTCTTCTTTGCCCTTCTCATGTCCTCATCCTATGCCCCCCTCATCTTTACTCAAGCAAGCAATAGTACTATTCCACTTGGGGCTTTGTTATCACCGAATGGCAGATTTATATCAGAATACTAGTAGCTATTGCGAACATGCTCTGCTGTGGTTTAAACAATGCTTAGAGCTATTGGAGGAGGTACAAAGAGAAGACTTAGTTGCTAAATTCATTTTGCCTGCTTGTGAAATGCTGCAACGCTTACAAGCTTGGGATGACTTAAAAGAATTAGCTCAAAAGTCATTAAACCTACATAAAACTTATGGAACTCCCGCACAAGTTGCTCAAAATTATGGATTTTTGGCAAATGTGGCGGCTTCGGAATCGAATTGGGTACTGGCTCATGAATTAGCAAATACAGCACTTTCTATTTCCGAAGAAGTAACACAAGTCTCTCTGCGAGACGCTTTGCGAAGACGACGACAAGAAAGTTGGTATCTTCTGTTGCTAGCACGCACACAACGGCATTTGGGTGAGTGCGAGGAAGCTATCAATAACTTGGAATGGGCAAGGGTAGTTTGTGAGCTACAACATCAGCCATTACTATACTTAGAGATTTTAGAGGAACTGCGATCACTTTACTTTTTTGAGTGTCATAACTATACAGAAGCCTTTAAGCTGAAGCAAGAAAAAATTAAAATAGAACATCAGTATGGCTTTCGTGCCTTTATCGGAGCAAGTCAATTACAGCCACAACGCCCTAGAATTAACCCAGTACTAGAACCTCAGAAAATACCGTTTATTCCTGAAGAAATTGCTCAAGAAATATCTGCTTCTGGACGGCAACAAGATGTCAATCGCTTAATTGAAAGAATTGCCCGCGCTGACTACAAACTCACAGTTATTTATGGGCCATCTGGTGTAGGGAAAAGTTCAATTCTCAAAGCTGGTTTAGTCCCAGCACTCAAGGGAAAAGTTATTGGTGAACGTATTCCTATACCGATTGTTTTGTCTGTTTATACTGATTGGATAACAATCTTGAGTAGCAGTATCAACCAAGCATTAGCATACACAGGAATATCGGTTAATATTGACTCTACACCTACCATAATACTAGAAAGAATTCGGCTAGCATCTGAGCGCAATTATACAATAGTTATCATATTAGACCAGTTTGAAGAATTTTTCTTTGTTAATAATCCTCCTACACAAAGAATAGAATTTTATAAATTTTTTAGTGAATGTTTAAATATTTCTTATGTAAAAATTATTCTTTCATTACGAGAAGATTATTTACATCATTTGTTAGAGTTTGAACGTTTGAGTCAGAAAAATAGTACTGGCTTATATGATTTAGGAGTAATTAATAAAAATATCCTTGATAAGGATATTCGCTACTATTTAGGAAAATTCTCTAGCCGAGATGCCAAAGCCATAATTCACAGCCTTACTCAACGTTCACATTATGAACTAAGTGAAGAATTGATTAACCGATTAGTCCAGGATTTGACAGGAGAACTAGACGAAGTACATCCAATTGAATTACAAATAGTCGGCGCTCAACTACAAATAGAAAACATTACGACACTTGCAGAATATAAGCTTTGTGGTGGCTCGGCAAAATTAGTGGAACGCTGGTTAGGGGAAGTTATCAAAGACTGCGGTCAAGAGAACGAAGATTTAAGTTGGAAATTATTATTTGAATTAACAGATGAAAAGGGGACGCGACCTTTAAAAACTAAAGCTGATTTAGCAGCTGCATTAGTTAATAATTATGATATAGATACGATATCAAGCTTTGACAAAGTTGGAGAACTGATTTTAGAAATATTGGTGGGTTCAGGCTTGGTATTGCGAGTCAGAGAAGAGTTAGGCGATCGCTACCAGTTGGTTCACGATTATTTAGTTGAACCAATTCGCCAAAAGAACAACTATGGTATGCTCGCCGAATTAGAAAAAATAAAACTTGAAAAAACTAGAGCCGAAGCAGCCCAACAACTTAGTCAAAAGCAACTAAATTTGGTATTGCAACGACGACTGCGGGAAGCACGGATAGCAGGTGCAATCCTAGCAATTATGGGAGGAACAATAGCAGCGTTATGGTGGCAAGCCGACTTACAAAAAAGAGCAGCAATCCGCCAAACTCTACGAGCTGAACGTAGTGAAACCAACTTGAAAATTAGTGGAATCGCTGCTGCTAGCGAAGCTTTATTTGCTTCTAATAAAGAATTTGATGCCCTATTAGAAAGTTTACGGGCTTGGAGAGGACTTAAACAAGCAGATGGAGTTCAGCCAGATACCCGAATGCGGGTGGTAACAGCACTGCAACAGGCAGTTTACGGGGTAACTGAAGTTAACCGCTTGGAAGGGCACACTGATATCGTCTGGGGAGTGACTTTTAGCCCAGATGGTCAATTGCTAGCATCAGGTAGTCGAGATCAAACAGTGAAACTTTGGCATCTTGACGGTACTTTACTCCAAACCCTCAAAGGTCACACTGATGCTGTTACTTGTATAAGTTTTAGTCCTGATGGTCAAACCCTAGCTTCCGCTAGCCTTGACAAAACAGTGAAAATCTGGCATAAAAACTCGGTTACAGGTAAATTTGACCCCAAACCATATAAAACCCTGAGAGGACATCAAGATTGGGTTTATAGCGTTAATTTTAGTCCTGATGGCGAGTTGTTAGCTACTAGTAGCAAAGATAAAACCATAAAACTCTGGCGCAAAGACGGTAGCTTAGTAAGAATACTGAGAGGACATCAAGGGTGGGTTAACTGGGTAAACTTCAGTCCTGATGGTCAACTTATCACCTCGGCCAGCGACGACAAAACAGTGAAAATCTGGCGACGGGACGGTAGCCTTGTTACGACTTTGCAGGGACATAAGCAAGGCGTGATTGTATCTATTTTCAGCCCAGACGGTAAATTTCTGGCGTCAGCAGGTCGAGATCAGACAGTAAAACTTTGGCGGCGGGAGAGTAACAAAAACAAAGACGGTTTTGACTTTTTTCCTTACAAAACTTTACGGCAGCATAGCGGTACAGTATGGAGTTTGAGCTTTAGTTCGGATAGTAAAAAGTTAGCTTCTGCAGGTGAAGACAATACCATAAACCTCTGGAGTATAACTGGTACTTTACTAAAAACCTTCAAAGGACACAGCGATGCTGTCGTTAGCATTGCTTTCAGTCCAAAAAACAAATTGCTAGCTTCAGGAAGTTTCGACAAAAGCGTGAAACTATGGAGTTTAGATGCTCCAAGACCGTATATTCTTCAAGGGCATCGAGATCGAGTTTTAAGCGTTGCTTGGAGTCCCGACGGTCAGATGCTAGCTTCTGGTAGTAGCGATCGCACTGTCAAACTTTGGCAACGATACACCAACAGCGGCGAGGTCAAAACTCGACTTTACAAAACTTTGGTGGGGCACACAAATAAAGTTCCTAGTGTCAGTTTTGACCCAAAAGGTCAAATGCTGGCTTCCGGAAGTTATGACAGAACTGTGAAACTTTGGCGACTTGACGGTACTTTAATCATGACTCTCTACGGACATAGCGATAGTGTCATGAGCGTCAATTTCAGCCCTGATGGTCAGTTTTTAGCATCAGCTAGCAAAGATAAAACAGTGAAACTTTGGAACCGTCAGGGCAAGTTACTCAAAACCTTGGTGGGACATCAAGGTTGGGTAAATAGCGTAAATTTCAGCCCTGATGGTCAGGTTTTAGCCTCTGCCAGTGACGATCAAACTGTGAAACTTTGGCGGCAGGATGGTACTTTGCTCAAAACTTTCTCGCCCCATGATAGCTGGGTATTGGGTGTCAGCTTTAGTCCCACTGACGAGTTGCTGGCTTCTGCTAGCTGGGATAACACTGTGAAACTGTGGCGACGAGATGGGACATTGTTAAAAACTTTATTAAAAGGGTACAGTGATAGCGTCAATGCCGTGACTTTTAGCCCCAATGGTGAATTACTCGCCGCTGCCAGTTGGGACAGTACAGTCAAACTCTGGAGCCATGATGGCAAATTAATTAAAAGTCTCAATGGACATAGCGCTCCAGTATTAAGTGTTAGTTTTAGTCCAGATGGTCAAACACTAGCATCAGCTAGTGATGACAACACGATAATTCTGTGGAATTTACATCTTGACGATCTGCTTGTTCGTGGTTGCGGTTGGGTGGGTGATTACCTTAAGCACAACCGCAATCTTGAAGAGCGCGATCGCCTTCTTTGCGATGGGATAATCCGTACAAACCGTTTTTAATTACAAATTATGAATTAGGTTGAAGCCTCAATGAGCAACCGCTTTTAGTTTAGCGGTTGATGAGGCGATCGGAGTTATTAATTCAAAGCTAGAAATAAATTTCGAGCTAATCAGCTAAAAGAGCGATCGCTCTCCAAAACTTCATGGCTATTTTCTTCGGGAGCCTCTTGTGGCAAATTCGCTAAAAATGCTTGTAACCTCATGCGCTCAATGTAGGGCCAGCCTCCCTCAGACTCAATATCTTTCAGCAGTGAGTAAAGTTGGCGGCGGTTAACAGGCAAACTCTCTTGAAAAATCCCATCCCGGATCTCTCGGTGTAACTGCTCTAATTGCCGTAGCAAAGCCAAAAGAGCTACAGTATCGCCTTCACAAGCTGTAGCGGCATCATACACCACAGTTGTAATCGCTTGCAGTTTACCAGACAACTTCTCTGATTCAATATTTTTGCGATCGTTCATGCCACCTTTTCCGTATAAATGAGGTCAACTCAAATTTACCGGAGATTTTTAATTTTCCCTAGTTTGTCAGTTGTCTCCATGTTACCGCATCTCCTCATTTGCCCTAATTAGGGGTGAATATAACTAGATTTGTATCTTTATCAAAAGCAATTGCGATCGCTCCAAAAAGAGCGTAGTAACCTTTAGCATAGGCTTTACAGAAGCTAGATGCGATCGAGACGAGACTTTCTTGGATTTTGAGAACTTTGATTTTGAGTTAAAAAAAATCGTATGATCTGGCTGATTTACCCATCCAACAATGGGCTGTATGTAGTGGCGTCACATACATGATACAAAAAGACTTGGGCGACGACGCTTTTGCAATAAGCAAGAGCAAAGTGCGAAGCAGACACCCCTGTTTGCACTTTTCAAGGCACAAGCATTTATGCTTCTCTGTGTGAGGCTTACTCATACACTCGCCCAACTCCAAACAAATGCCACCAACAGTAAAACTGCTGGTTTTTTGCTCCCCTAGTAACACACATCCAAAATGGATGCAGTGTTCTACTTAGTCTGGGATTTACACTCCAAGCTCAAGAGAGCGACACGTTTAACTACGTTTAGCAGAGAAAAGTTTGAGCAGCGTCTGACAACTAGACAC
The DNA here is from genome assembly GCF_034530895.1 of Nostoc sp. DedQUE08. Taxonomy (NCBI): domain Bacteria; kingdom Bacillati; phylum Cyanobacteriota; class Cyanophyceae; order Nostocales; family Nostocaceae; genus Nostoc; species Nostoc sp. DedQUE08. The sequence continues at coordinate 47,181 of NZ_JAVRCD010000044.1, read as the reverse complement.
CCGAACACTTGCTTCAACTCTCTTAATCAGAGCAAAGCCGTGTCCGAACAAAGGTAGCTTTTTGCAGAGTAGCGGCTTCTCATCAGAGATCAAAGCTTCGATGCAGTTTTACAACTTAGATATTAATTTTTGAGATTGAGGTTGACCATGAGGTATCGCGCTTTAATTGTTGCATTCTTGGCTTTGTGCCTGGGGCTAATAACCGCTTGTAGTGATGCTCCTACTACCAGTAGTGGTAGAGATGTACTCACTTACGATCAAATTCGCGGCACTGGCTTGGCTAACAAATGCCCCCAACTAGGAGAAACACGCCGTGGCTCCATTCCCATTGATTCTAGCCAGTCTTATACCATCAAAGAACTTTGCTTGGAACCAACTAGCTTCTTCATCAAAGAAGAACCTGCTAATAAACGCCAAGAAGCAGAATTTGTTGCCGGCAAATTGTTGACCAGATACACTTCCACTATTGACCAGGTGCAAGGTAATCTAAAAGTTAACGCAGATAATAGCCTGACCTTTACGGAAACTGATGGTCTTGACTTCCAAGCCATCACTGTGCAACTTCCTGGTGGTGAGCGAGTACCTTTCCTCTTCACCATCAAAAATTTGGTTGCTCAAAGCCAACCCAGCTTGACCAGTATTAACACCTCTACGGACTTTGAAGGCAGCTTTAAAGTCCCTTCCTATCGTGGTGCTGCCTTCCTAGATCCTAAAGGTCGTGGTGTCGTCAGTGGCTACGATAATGCTGTTGCTCTCCCCGCCCAAGCAGATGATGAACAACTTACCCGCACTAACGTCAAGCGTGCTGAAAATCTCAATGGCAAGATTTCTCTGCAAATCGCTAAAATAGACGGTTCTAGCGGTGAAATTGCTGGCACTTTCGAGAGCGAACAGCCATCTGATACAGATTTAGGTGCTGGCGAACCTAAAGAAGTCAAGATTCGCGGTCTATTTTATGGACGGGTTGAATCGATTCGTGGCTAAATCCTTGAAAGTAAGGTAACTGACTGGCACTCAAAACGACAATTCTGTAACTATTCAGACTTGATCGCAAAAGTTAAACTATCCACCCTCTTGAAAAAAGAGGGTAGATAGATTTTTAAAAAAATGGGGATAAAGGTAAATCTGAGTAAAATTATGGGCAAAATAGCCCTGGCAATTGAAAAAATTTTTATTCCTCAGTCTTATGGGTCACTTGATTTATCCCTTTAACCTTTTTCCTTTCATTAAAACACTATAGACTTAAGTACAAAAAAGGGTGAGATGCCCTTTTTTTATTGGCTTGCGTAAATATACATAATTTTTTTTTAAATTATTATTAATTTTTAATTATTGGATAAATTTTAGTGGAATGAGCACGTAATTTTACTGTGAATCCAACTTTTGCTTGTGAAATAAAAGCTGGACTACTGTTGTTTCGTTTATCTAAATTAACTTCATGATTAATTAACTCAAGTTAAGTACAATCTCGGTTTGATATTTAGTGATTAATTTTATATTTTATTTCTATGTGGTTCTAAAAAAGCTACAAGTCATATCAAAGATAAATAACCAACTAAATAATGATTTCGCCCATTTAAATTTTGCTCGATTGTCAAGTAACCTATGGAATTTTAATAGAAAGTCTTTATTATCTACCATAGTATTTGCTAGGAAATATATCGCAATATTTCATTTGATATCGTGCGATCGCAGCTGAATTTAAAAAGCGAATAATAATTGATTCTTTATTTGCTCAATAAACCCGGTGCTATGCCTACCACAGTCACCAATGAACTAAAGCACGAAATTTGGCAGTTGTTGCGAGAATATCAGCAATCTCCGTCAGAAAACATCCGCAATCAACTGGTAAAACTCAATTTTGGACTTGTGAGAAAAGAAGCTCACTATTGGACAAATCAATGTCATGAAACCTACGATGATTTGCTCCAGGTTGGATGTTTGGGTTTAATCAGAGCTATTGAAAGATTTGAAATTTCCAAGGGACATGCCTTCAGTTCCTACGCTCTTCCCTATATTCGGGGTGAAATTCAACACTATCTCCGAGATAAAGGTGTCACCGTACGAATTCCTCGGAAATGGTTAGCGCTCCAACAGCAAGCAATAGGAGTATCACGTTCTTGGCGTGAAAAACACAATCGGCAACCAACCGACTCGGAATTAGCCGCAGCACTGGAAATTTCTCCAAACGAATGGCAAGAAATTAAATTAGCATGGGTCAATCGCGCTCCCTTGAGTCTTGATGTGCCAATCCAAGATGGAGAAGAAGGTTCTACCTGCTTAGGAGAATTGGTTCCAGATCCTCACTATCGCAGCTTTCAACTGGCACAAGAAGACCAACTTCGCTTACAACAAGCGTTGGTTCAGCTAGAAAAACGCACCCGCGATGTGTTGGAATGTGTGTTTTTGCAAGATTTGACCCAAAAACAAGTTGCAGAACATCTGGGCATCAGTGTAGTAACGGTTTCCCGTCGAGTCAAGAAAGGACTGGATTTAATGAAAGAGCTTATGGGTGTGACAGAAGATTGACTGCAAAAAACAAACCGCAGTTATACTGGGTATGCAGTGCTAAAAATAACCCTTGAAATGTAAAAAATTAGGTTATAAAGGGAACATACTTTGCCTTTGATCCAAATTTTAGGCATTGTTTATTTTCACTTTTCAATTTTCCAATGGCTTTTGAGAAAGGCTCATGGGCATAACTTCAAAAATTACAATTGCAGCTATTCTAACTTTGGCGCTCGCCGGATGTGCTTCTGAAGATACACCACAAGCCATCAATCCTGTGCCAGCTCCCAAAATAGCAAAAAAGTCGCCACCAGCGGCTCAATCCTTTAAGAATCCAGTGATACCGGCTAAACAGGTCTCACAAGTTAATCTTGCATCTGTTAACTTGATTCAATCCACGAATGCTACAGAGCGGACACGGGAACTTGTGGTATCAAAAGCTCGAAGCGATCCTTTTGCACAACTTTTCGGGCAGACTATTCCCGGAATGGCTAAAACATCTGGAAGACCAGTTCCCGTGGTGCCTAAGCTACCTACTGCATCACTAGCAGTACGAAAACTTCCAACACGCAGAATCGCTTTAAATCCAAAGAAAAACAACGTTTCTTCTGTACCAAAAAAAGTCAATCCTACTTTGACTTCAGTTGTACCAAAAAAAGTCAATCCTACTTTGACTTCAGTGTTGCCTAAAGTTTTGCCTCAAGTTGTTCCCAACCCCACTTTAGTCTCTGTATTACCACCACCAGCACAGCCTGAGTTAGCAAGGGCAGTAGTTGTGACTGGTGTAGTTCTAATTAGTAAAGAACCACAAGCAATTATCAAGGTACCGGATGAGCCGACAAGTCGGTATGTACAAGCGGGACAGCGATTAGCAAATGGCGTACTGATTAAACGTATTGAAATGAATCAGGGCTACAACCCCATCGTAATTTTGGAACAATATGGTATTGAAGTTGCCAAAATGGTAGGGGAAGGGACTGTCAAATCAACGTCGTCAGCTGCATCTGCTAGCGGCAATGCTATTTCAGTGACAACGCCCCCCCAAAATACGTTTAATGTGGGAGCTTCATAAAGATGGAGACTAAGGAAATTGAATTCGCTGGTTTGCCTTTAGCTGTTTATAGAGAAATAGCAGCTCATTTACATCAAGTCGAAGGGTTGGAAGTGGATTTAATTCCCCAGTCATCCCAACAGTTTGATTACAATCAAAGTCAAATTGCTGGCTTGAGCCTCTCGTGGACAGCAAACTCTAGCTTAGAAAGTCGGCAACGAGTTAACCAGATTTTGGCTTACTATCAAAATCGCTATATGAATTCTATTTGATTTTTTGATTTGTGAGAATTGCAACCCGCGGAACCCCGACTTCTTTAATAAGTCGGGGTTCTTGTTGTTCATGAATCATGCTACAGAGCAGCGATGTCTCCGACGGGCTACGCCTACGCACTAAGCATTATTTAACATAGGTTCATAAAGAATACTGTCTAACGACCTCACAACACCCAGCAAGGTGAGGATTTCAAAAAGCAACGTTATGATAATTAATGCATTAATCGAGCTTGGGTCTAATAATAAATTAAGTTGGCACAAATAAACCTCAATAGTACGGAGACGATTAATTGCCTCTGTACAGCAGTCAAAAACCATTGCTCTTGACTGTATATTTAGGGGCTGCGCCTAACCAAAATCAGCCGTTGTACAAATTTCCATAAGGATAATTCAAGTGACTAGGACTAATTCAGACTTTCTTTCTTCCAGCGATCCGGCGATCGCAGGGTTAATCAACGACGAACTACAGCGTCAGCAAGATCACTTGGAATTGATTGCTAGTGAAAACTTTACCTCTGCTGCTGTACTGGCGGCTCAAGGTTCGGTACTGACAAATAAATATGCTGAGGGTTTACCTGGTAAACGCTACTATGGCGGTTGTGAGTTTATCGACAAAATCGAGCAACTAGCGATCGACCGTGCTAAACAGATATTTGGTGCGGCTCATGCGAATGTACAACCCCATTCTGGCGCACAAGCCAATTTTGCAGTATTTCTATCGCTGCTGGAACCAGGGGACAAAATTATGGGGATGGATTTGTCTCATGGGGGACATCTTACCCACGGTTCTCCTGTAAATTTTTCAGGTAAGTGGTTCCAAGTTAGCCACTACGGTGTCAGTCAACAAACAGAACAACTTGACTACGATCAAATTCGCGAGCTGGCGCTGAGGGAGCGTCCTAAGCTCTTGATTTGTGGTTATTCGGCTTATCCACGTGTAATTGACTTTGAAAAATTCCGTAGTATTGCTGATGAAATCGGCGCTTACTTACTCGCTGATATTGCTCACATTGCTGGTTTAGTTGCCACTGGTCTTCATCCCGACCCCATTCCTCACTGTCACGTGGTAACAACAACTACCCATAAGACTCTACGCGGCCCTAGAGGGGGTTTAATCTTGACTAGCGACGCAGAACTAGGTAAAAAGCTAGATAAATCTGTTTTTCCTGGCAGCCAAGGCGGGCCATTGGAACACGTGATTGCTGCCAAGGCAGTAGCTTTTGGAGAAGCTCTCAAACCTGAGTTTAAAACCTATTCTGCACAAGTGATTGAAAATGCTCGTGCTTTGGCCGAACAACTGCAAAACCGTGGTTTAAAGTTAGTATCTAACGGCACTGACAATCATTTAATTTTGGTAGATTTACGCTCTGTAAGTCTAACTGGTAAGCAGGCAGATCGGCTAGTCAGTAACGTGAATATTACTGCTAATAAGAATACTATTCCCTTCGATCCGCAGTCGCCATTTGTTACTAGCGGTCTGAGGTTAGGTTCGCCAGCCATGACCACGCGGGGCTTAGGAGTAGCAGAATTTACTGAGATTGGAAATATTATTGCCGATCGCTTACTTTCTCCAGATTCCGACGTAGTAACCCAAGATTGTCGTCAACGGGTAGCGGCATTGTGCGATCGCTTCCCCTTATATCCTCATCTGGAAATTCCTGTACCAGCATTAGCCTGAGATGATAGTTAGGAGTTAAGAGTTAAGAGTGATGAGTTTTAAGTTTTGAACTTTTAACTCTAACTCCTAACTCCAAACTCCTAACTCCTAATTCCAAACTCCTAACTATTCCTTCCAATGAGTGCAGAAATTATTTGTGTTGGTACTGAACTATTGCTAGGAGATATCCTCAACGGCAATGCTCAATTTTTGGCGCAACAATTAGCGCAACTAGGTATTCCCCACTACTATCAAACAGTGGTTGGGGATAATCCAGAACGGTTGAAGCAAGTTATAGAAATTGCTATTTCCAGAGCGCAAATTCTCATGTTCACTGGTGGACTCGGCCCCACACCAGACGATCTCACCTGTGAAACCATCGCCGATTTTTTTAAAGTCCCTTTGATAGAACGTTCTGACATTATTGAAGACATAACGCAGAAATTTGCCCAACGTGGTCGGGTTATGTCACCAAGTAACCGCAAGCAGGCTTTGATTCCCCAAGGTGCAGAAATTCTCCCCAACCCTACTGGAACAGCACCCGGTATCATTTGGCAACCTCGTCCTGAAATCACGATTTTTACCTTTCCCGGTGTTCCCAGTGAAATGCATGTGATGTGGGAAGAAACAGCTGTGCCATTTCTCAAAAGTCAAGGTTGGGGTAAAGAAATTATTTACAGTCGGAGTTTAAAGTTTTGGGGTATTGGTGAATCTGCTTTAGCGGAAAAGGTTGCTTCGTATTTAAAGTTGCCAAATCCCACAGTCGCCCCTTATGCAGGTAAAGGGGAAGTTAGATTGCGAGTTTCTGCAAAAGCAAATTCAGAAGCAGCCTCAGAAGCCCTAATTGCGCCCATTGAAAAACAACTTAAAGAAATTGCCGGACTGGATTTTTATGGCGTTAATAATGATACTCTCGCTTCTGTAGTTGGTCAGTTGTTACGGGCATCAAAAGAAACGCTTTCAGTGGCAGAATCTTGTACTGGTGGCGGTTTAGGGCAAATGTTGACTGAAATTTCTGGGAGTTCTGATTACTTTTGGGGTGGAGTAATTTCTTATGACAATTCTGTGAAGGTTAGGCTGTTGGGGGTTAATCAGGAAGATTTAGATAAATTTGGAGCGGTAAGTGCTACTGTTGCAGAGCAAATGGCTGTTGGAGTCAAAACCCGCCTTGCAACAACTTGGGGACTGAGTATTACTGGAATTGCTGGCCCAACTGGAGGGACAGATACAAAGCCAGTGGGTTTAGTTTACATTGGTTTAGCCGGGCCAAACGATGAAGTGACAAGTTTTGAGTATCAGTTTGGTACTGTGCGAGGTCGAGCTTTAATTCGTCATGTGAGTGCAAATGCAGCGTTGGATAATTTGCGCCGGAAGTTGTTGACGAGGTAGCAGGTATATTATGTTTGTCATACAGATTGTATGACAAACGAACCTAACGATGCGAATTAATGCATGATTAGATGACGAGTATGCCGATCGACTAGCCTTTATTCAACAGCAGACTAATCAAGCAGTAACGAATGTGATTAAGTCTGCTATTGAGTTGTATTACCAGCAGCTTCAGCAGGAACAAAAAAATACGTTGTTGATCCTGACCCAAACAGGTTTTATTGATTGCGGTTATACAGATTCGGATCTGTCTGTAAATTACAAGTCAATTCTGAGAGATGCCTTGAAAGCTAAGTAGATTTGTGTGATTTCTGCACCCCGGTTTCAAAGAATTTCTATTGAAACTCAGCATTGGCTTTGTAGTAGGTGTACTACCGATCGGATGTTGGATTGGACTGAAGAAAAAATCAGAATGCAAACGCTCCAATCGTAAAAATTCAATTGCGATGGCGTAATCGCCCCTTGGAAGCGATCGCAAGTTAATTAACTGAAGGGCGATCGCGGATGTTCAAAAACTGTAAACTGTTTAATTTTACGTTGAATTCCCAAGAAATAATCTTTACTCAAAATTCAATCTATCAAAATAGTGAATTCATTTCATAACTATTGATGCCAGAACTTCTATCTAGGGATCGATATCGCTAACAAGCTAAATGAAGTAGAAATAGTATACTAAATCACATGAGATTGTATTGTATGAAATCCAATTATGTTGCAAAACAGCTTTCCACGGTAAAACGCTGGATGGCCACAGCGCTGTTTTGTATGTTAGCGATCGCTTTCGTTTGGCAAGGTGCATTTTTCTCGAACACCTCAGCAATGGCCGATCCTGCTGGAACCTTGATTGCATATGATGATGCAGATCGCGCTCAAGAGAAAGCTAGTAGAGATGCTGGACGAACCAAAAATTTCATTGATGATACAGCAGATAAAGTTAAGGACGCTGCCAAGAGCAATGCCAGTAAGGTTGACCAAGCAACAGACAATGGTAGCTTTATTGAGCGCAAAGCAAAGAAAGATGCCGCTACAATTCAGAAAAGAGCAAATGAAGATGCATCTCGGACTAAAGAAGCAGTAGACAACACCAAGAATGTAGTTGAACGTACTGTTGAAAACATTAAAGATGCTTTTGGTAAATAGAGATATAGATATAGCAATCCTATTGGATTTGTAAAAATCGAAAGCTTCAAATTTCCGACTTTTTAAAAAGGTCGGAAATATTGTTGTTTGCGAGTAATTTCGGAAAATCTAAGGTTACATCAGCAATTTACAGGTAGTTAAACATTATGTTAGGGTAACACAGATAGCTCTGCATCCCCATAAGGCATTGTAATTAATGCCTCTTTTCCAGTTGGACACTCTTAACGAGATATATACTAATAAATGAAGTTAGATAAAGTAATTAAGTAGCTTTAGATACATATTTGTCACAGTTATAAGAATTAGCGATCGCTGATAAAATTAGCTGCTGTCACCGAAGAAGAGTAGAAACTCTAGTTAAATATTTACTAGCAATTATGCTAAATATATAGTTGTAAACAAAATATTTGATTTTCTTTTGTACTAACTTAATATGGCAAAATTGAGTAATCTGCTTAATGAACTTCCGCAAATTGCTCTTAAAAAACTTGTTTTTATATACGCATCGCAGGCATTTGATTAAGTAGCATTACCCACTAAAAAATGTGTTATAAATTTAACTGATTGCAATCTTATTTGACGAATTGTTAATGGTTAACAAATTTTTCACTATCATCAATTAAGAAGTTATACTTTCCACTACAACTTAGTAACAATGTAAGAGTTTGATTCTGTGGACAACCCGACCGTGGGAAAATCAAAATACCGAGACTCGAAGTTAGAGAGGAAAACCTTATAATATGCATCTGAGCGAAATCACCCATCCTAATCAGTTGCACGGTTTATCTGTTCGCCAACTGCAACAGATTGCCCGTCAGATTCGAGATAAGCATCTTCAAACAGTAGCAGTTAATGGTGGACACTTAGGGCCAGGGTTGGGTGTTGTCGAATTAACACTAGGACTTTACCAAACACTGGACTTAGATCGGGATAAAGTGATTTGGGATGTAGGACACCAGGCTTATCCCCACAAACTGCTTACAGGACGTTACGATCGCTTCCACACCCTCAGACAAAAGGACGGAGTTGCAGGCTATCTGAAACGGGGTGAAAACAAGTTTGACCACTTTGGGGCTGGACACGCTTCTACAAGTATTTCAGCAGCTTTGGGTATGGCTTTAGCGCGAGACTTGAAAGGAGAAAAATTTAAAGCCGTTGCTGTGATTGGGGATGGGGCACTAACTGGCGGCATGGCTTTAGAAGCCATCAACCATGCCGGACACATGCCGAAAACCAACCTGTTGGTTGTTCTCAATGACAACGACATGTCCATATCTCGCAACGTCGGCGCGATTCCCCGCTATCTCAACAAAATGCGCCTCAGCCAACCGGTGCAATTTATTAAAGATAATCTTGAGGAACAGTTTAAGCAAATCCCCTTCGTGGGCGAATCCCTCTCACCCGAACTCGGACGCATCAAAGAAGGTATGAAGCGTTTGGCTGTTCCGAAGGTAGGTGCAGTTTTTGAAGAACTCGGCTTTACCTACATTGGGCCAGTGGATGGGCATAATCTCGAAGAATTGATTGCCACCTTCCAACAAGCACATCAGATACCAGGCCCAGTTTTGGTACATGTAGCAACAGTAAAAGGCAAAGGTTATGAAATTGCCGAACTAGATCAAGTTGGCTACCACGCTCAAAGCCCCTTCAACGTCGCAACTGGCAAAGCCATTCCTTCTAATAAACCCAAACCCCCGGCTTATGCCAAAGTGTTTTCTCACACTCTGGTAAAACTTGCCGAACAAAACCCGAAAATCGTCGGTATTACTGCGGCTATGGCAACAGGGACGGGTTTAGATAAACTTCAAGCAAAATTGCCGAATCAATATGTTGATGTCGGCATTGCGGAACAACACGCAATTACCCTAGCAGCAGGACTTGCAAGCGAAGGAATGCGCCCTGTCGCAGCTATTTATTCCACCTTCTTGCAACGCGCCTACGATCAGATAATTCATGATGTCTGCATCCAAAACCTGCCAGTATTCTTCTGCTTGGATCGGGCGGGAATCGTCGGATCTGATGGCCCCACCCATCAAGGTATGTATGATATTGCCTATCTGCGTTGCATTCCTAACATGGTAATCATGGCCCCCAAAGATGAGGCAGAACTGCAAAGCATGGTAGTAACTGGCGTTAATCATACCAGTGGCCCGATCGCAATGCGCTACCCTCGTGGCAATGGCTACGGCGTTCCCTTGATGGAGGAAGGCTGGGAACCTTTGGAAATCGGCAAAGGTGAGATTCTGCGTACAGGCGATGATGTGTTAATTGTTGCTTATGGCACAATGGTCTATCCAGGAATGCAAGCTGCGGAAATTCTCAGCGAACACGGTATTGAAGCAACTGTAATTAATGCCCGTTTCGTTAAGCCGTTGGATACAGAGTTGATTTTACCTTTAGCGAAGAAAATCGGCCGCGTTGTCACCTTAGAAGAAGGCTGTGTAATGGGTGGCTTTGGTAGTGCGATCGCCGAGGCTTTACTAGATGCAGATATTCTCGTTCCTGTCAAGCGATTTGGTGTACCAGATGTATTGGTAGATCACGCTGAACCCAATGAATCTAAGACAGAACTAGGTTTAACTAGTCATCAAATAGCAGAGAGAGTATTGCAAGCTTTCTTTAAACGGCAACTATCTGCTGTGGTTTAGTTTACTGATCAATAGTATTATCTAAAAATAACCCCTGTTATAGGGGTTATTTTTGTGAGAATATTAGCGATCGCTATTTCTACTCACTCTTCACCAATTGCAATAATTTGATAATTACATCGTTTTCTGTGTCTGGGGATTGAACATCAAATCTTTCCCCACCTTGTTTTATCCAGACGCAAACAATAGCTGATTTTACGGTAGGGGCAATTCATGAATTGCCCCTACCTGGAAAAAATTTTTACATATATAACAGATGTACGAATATTTATAGAGTTTTAAATAATGCCCCGGATTTTTGACAATATTGATTTATCATTGCTACCGATTTTACGAGAAACCCACAAACATTGTCTGCTCTTTCCAGTTCTTCTGTCATCAGTTTATTGCTATACCATTTAGAAATCCTAAATCATTTGTGAACAACAAAATACTCGACTTATTGCAGAAGCTCTAAAGGGCGGTTAGAAACGGCATCTACACAGACAAAACCCACCTTTGTGAATTTCAAAGCCTCAATTGTTCTTTAGTCTACGTTCGCGTAGCATTCCGCAGTAAAAGTAGACTTGCTTTGTATAACTGCGAATTCTATTTGCTTTGGCTCTAAGTTGACTTTTGCTTCTGGAAAATACTGAAATAAGAAAGCAAACTGGGGTTTGAGAAAGTAAAAGCTGATTTGACTTGCGGAAAACACCAAAATGAGAAAGCAAACTGGGGTTTGAGAAAGCAAAAGCTACTTTTGCTTGCGGAAAACACCAAAATGAGAAAGCAAACTGGAGTTTGAATAAGTAAAAGCTGATTTGACTTGCGGAAAACACCAAAATGAGAAAGCAAAAGCTTCTTTTGAGTAAGTCAAAGCTTCTTTTGAGAAAGCATTTCAGTATTTTGAGAAAGCAAACGGGCATTTTTGTAAAGCAATTAGGCATTTTGGTAAAGTAATCAGCAAATCTACCTGATAATTCAAAATTACGGCTGTACAAATCAAGCCAACATTTAGAGAAATTTATAACTTTTCCGTATAATTTATCAGCTTAATTAAATATCAGGGATTTATAAAGTATAAAAAGCATGGGTAAAAATTTAACTCGTATAAAGAGGGTTTATTAAAGTCTGCTAGCGCAGACTTAATTTTTATAGCCACAGATTTATTTTCTGAATATAAATACTCAGCATATTTTTTGGAAATTTAAAAAACTTTAACTTTAACTTTAAATTTATAATTTTAAATTTTTGGGGTGCAAATTAAAACAATTGAATTTCTTTATAATTTATTTGAAATTCACCGCAGAGCTTGAATAGTATTATGTTCCGTTAAAATGGCATTACTGCTATAAATACAACAATGTATTTAAATAAAGTCTAATAAATTACTATATATAAATCCGGTAGCATTTACTTAGTAGTAATTTTAGAACCGTGCAAATTCATTCTCACTCAAAATTTAATCATAGCTGCGATCACCGCGAACAGGGTTTACAAAATTTGCTCGATCGCCTTGTTAAAACAATGCAACGTGATGAGTTAGTGCGGCAAACAACTAATCAACTCAGAGAATTACTTCAGGTCGATCGAGTGGTATTGTATTATTTTTACAGTCAGTGGCAAGGACAGGTGACTTTTGAATCTTTGAGTTCTAAAGAATTCTCAATACTGGGTTCCACTGGCCCAGATGATTGTTTTAACAACGAGTATGCTGCTTTATACTTAGCAGGACGGATAAAAGCGATCGCTGATATTGAATTAAAGCCAATCGAGGCTTGTCACCGAGATTTTCTCCGCAGTATGCAGGTTCGTGCCAACTTGGTTGCACCAATTGTCATCCCTAAAGGATTATGGGGATTACTAGTAGCACATCACTGTCAAGGGCCTCATTATTGGTCGCCATCAGATATAGAAATGATCCAAATAGGGGCACAAATAGCAACAGATCGTAATATTCTGGAGAGTTAAGTAACTGTGTATTCAAATCGCCTACAGTTAAGTAGCAGAGATATTTGCTAGCACTGATTTTTCTAATAAGGAGAAAGAACTGTGAAATTTGGTTACACGGTCATCTGGGTAGACGATGTAGTTAAGACGGTTGAGTTTTACGAAAAAGCTTTTGGTTTAGTTCGTCGCACTCTTTTGGAAAAGGGGCAGTCTCTCTGGGCCGAAATCGAAACCGGAAACACAACACTAGCTTTCTCCTCTAGTAACGAAGCACAGAAGTTATTTCCTGGTGGCTGCCATCCCAACCACGCTACACAACCACCGGCTTCAATCCAGATATCATTTATTACTCCTGATGTTGGCAGTGCTTATATGAGAGCGATCGGTGCTGGTGCAAAAACACTAGATGCTCCTAAAACCCAGCCTGGGGGACAAACAATTGCTCGTGTCCGCGATCCCAATGGTGTGCTGGTGTCGTTGGTGAGTGCCTAAGTAGCAAATTGCCTTCTATCGATCTAGATGGCTATGGGCAGCGCGATCGCCTTTTAGCAAGACGCAACCCACAAGGGTAAATTACGATGCTGCGTTTCTTGGCTGATGAAAACTTTAACAATCAGGTTATTCGTGGCGTTCTGCGTCGTAACTGTAATATTGATATTGTCCGTGTTCAGGATGTTGGATTGACTGAAGCAGACGATCCAACTGTATTAGAATGGGCAGTGCAAAACAGGCGTGTAGTCCTAACTCATGGTGTCGCGACGATGATAACTTTTGCTTATGAACGATTACAAGCAGGCTTGGCAATGCCTGGTTTATTTGAGATCGGTCGTCGTGTTTGGGTTGGTTTAGCGATCGCAGAAATTTTATTGCTAGATGAATGTAGCTTAGAAGGAGAATAGGAAGGATAAGTCCGGTTCTTGCCTTTGCGTTAACGATTGGAGGCGATTAATTTGACTGACGTTGGCGTAGCCTGTCGTCGTTGATAAGCATTTGTTTTTTGTAGTCCCCAATCTAAAATTTGAAATTTTATGGATTCCAATGCTTTGCTGTGTGCAGCGATCGCCAATCACATTACCACCAATCCTCAAAAACGAATTACTTTTGCCCAATTCATGGATATGGCATTATACCACCCTGAATACGGCTACTATTCCAGCGATGCAGTCAAAATAGGCTTTAAAGATAGTGATTTTTTTACCTCTCCCAATCTCTGTTCTGACTTTGGCGAGTTACTCGCAGAACAATTTTTGCAAATGTGGGAGATTTTAGGAAAACCTGTACCCTTTTCTCTGGTAGAAATGGGAGCAGGTCAAGGATTGCTTGCATTGCATATCCTTAAATATCATCAGCTACACTACCCAGATTTTTTTACCGCCCTAGAGTACATAATTGTTGAAAAGTCTCCAACTTTAAGACAAGAACAGCAGCAACGCTTGCAAGATTTCCCTGTGCGTTGGTGTAATTTAGAGGAGATACCACCAAATGCGATCGCTGGTTGCTTTTTCTCTAACGAGTTAGTAGATGCTTTCCCCGTGCATCAATTCATCCTAGAAACAGGCGAACTCCGAGAAATTTATGTAACTACAGATAAGAATGAGAAAGAAACCAATGCCCCATGCCCCATGCCCCATGCCCCATACCCATCATTTATAGAAGTCACAGGGGAACCTTCAACGCCCCAACTAGCTGAATATTTAAACTTAGTGGAAATGAACTTTACCCAAAGTGCATATCCCGATGGCTACCGTAGTGAAATTAATTTAGCGGCTGGTGACTGGTTGAGTATAGTAGCAGACCGCTTGCAGCGCGGCTATGTGTTAACAATTGATTATGGCTACCCCGCCAGCCGTTACTACAATCCCAGGCGATCGCAAGGAACGTTACAGTGCTATTATCACCACCGCTTCCATGACAACCCTTATATTAATATTGGGCGACAAGATATAACTGCCCACGTTGACTTTACAGCTTTGGAACGCTGGGGCCAGAAGTGTAATTTAAAGAAAGTTGGTTTTATTCAGCAGGGATTATTTTTGATGGCATTGGGGTTAGGCGATCGGATTGCAGCCCTTTCCCAGCAAAAGCAACCTCTTTCGCAGCTACTACAGCATCGGGATGCACTACACCAACTTATAGACCCCACAGGACTCGGCGGTTTTGGAGTTTTAATTCAGAGCAAAGGTCTGGACAATACAGAAATTTCTCAACCATTAAAAGGATTGATTCTGCCAGAGTAAGTGTAAATTTGAAAAGTTAAGACTCTATTTAAGAATGCAGTATCAGTCTTATTTAGACTAGCATAACAGTGATTACTGTAAAGTTAAACACACTACCAAAGTAATAATTATGTCCACTCATGACCTGTTAATGCTAGTAACACTACTTACCCCTGGTATATTACTGTCAGTGATAATTATGTTAACTTTTGCTGCCGGTGGTTGATTGCCAGAGTCAGGAAGTAAGAAAACTGGGATTTAGGATTGTATTTTAAATTTCAAATAACTACTTCCCAACTAAATTTGAATCAAACAATGCGATGTTCACGATGGGCTATAACGCTCAATGACTCGCTCTAAGCGTTGGCGCAGCCTCTTTAAGAGTTGCTATGCCAAAAGCTTTACGCAACGCTTACGGTGACGCTGTACTAAAGGAACGTAAAAAATGAAGGTGGCATTTCTGGGAACTGGACTGATGGGACTACCAATGGCTCAAAGGTTATTAGCCGCAGATATACAGCTAGTTGCCTACAATCGTACCCCAGAAAAATTAGCATCACTACAAGCAGCTGGGGCTGAAATTGCTACACATCCCCGCCATGCCATTCGTGCTGCTGAGTGCGTAATTCTTATGCTGACTAATGCTCCAGCTATTTACAATGTGTTGCTTTCAGATACTGCTTGGCAAACTCTGGAAGGGCGCACGATTATCCAAATGGGAACAATTACGCCCACAGAAAGCCAGGAAATTAGAGATGCAGTTGTTGGGGGTGGTGGTGAGTACTTAGAAGCGCCCGTATTAGGGAGTATCCCAGAAGCAAAAGCTGGCAAGTTGAGTGTTATGGTAGGGGCCGAGCCAGAACAATACGAACGCCACTTGAAGTTACTCCAAAATTTTGGGACAGAACCTTTACTTATCGGGCCAGTGGGATCTGCGGCGGCGCTTAAATTGGCACTAAATCAATTAATAGCTTCTCTAACAACTAGCTTTGCTTTGAGTCTAGCTTTTGTCCAGCGTCAAGGTGTCGATGTAGATGTGTTTATGCAAATCTTGCGCGACAGTCCCCTCTACGCAGCTACCTTTGACAAAAAGCTACAACGGATGTTAGATGGCAATTATGCCGATCCCAATTTTCCCACAAAACACTTGCTTAAAGATACGGAATTATTTATCTCGGAAGCGAAATCTCGGAGTTTGGATCTCAGCAGTATTAAAGGAGTGCGGCAAATCTTGCAAACAGCTGTAAAAATGTCATTTGCTGATGATGATTACTCATCACTATTTTCAGTCATTAAAGAATGGGGAGAAGCGATCGGGGAATAAAGAATTTAAGCTTCATGTCACGCCTGAAAGCAGGGGAAACTAGGCGTTAACAGCCACGTATAAAGGGTTTTTACTCAAGCTTGAAGCATTAATTTTTGCATTTACTGTTCAATAAGCATTTATTGAATGAGCAAATTATGATACTCTAAACCGATTCAGTAATTGTCTTTTTGATTAAGTCGAAGTTAGGGTTGTGCGTAGTGCAACCCCAACTTGTGGTGCGCGTAGGCGTAGCCCGCACTTCTCTGCGAGACGCTGCGCGAACGACAAAGCTCAGTGACCACCGCAGGCATCGCATGAATCGACAGATGCAAAAAACTTACAATTTGATAACCCGCAACTTGGATTAATAGACGATCACTGACCATTAATAGTAGTTGAGCGAGGAAATGGTAGAGATTCAGGCGCAGACGAAGGCTGAGGTTCAGGTTGAGGATTGAGAAAATCCTGCCAAGTCTTAATTTGCTCTTGCGCTGCACTATAAGCAGCACTACCGCGTGGAATCGATTTGGCAATGTCAATGCCTCTAGCAATATCAGACTGACCTTGAGTGCGTGCTATTTCTAACAATTGCTGACTCCATTGGTCAATAGCCTGATTTGCATCCATACGTAAGATGCTATTGTTTGAAACTCGATCCGCCAGTCGTATTGCCTCAACCAAGGCTTCTGGAGTACCAGCGGCTCCCACTTCTTGGGCTTTTCTCCAGTTTTCTCTAGTGCGAATTTGCCCTTCCCAGTCATCGATCGCAGCTTGTGCTTCTTGTGAAAGCGCCCTTCCCGATGAAGCTATTTGTTGAGCTGTGCTAATGGCGGCGGTGAGATTGCCACTCTGGGCCAGTTCTTGTGCTCGATCTAAGTAAGGCTGATCTTGAATTCGCTCAATCTTTCCTGCCCAAGTACGAATTTTTTTGCGTGCTTCTGGATATAATGCACGACCTCGACGAATTTCGCTGGCCTGGGCGATCGCAGCTTGCAAGGAGTTAATATCCTCGAATATTGCAATCTGTTCGGCGCGGTCTAAGTAAGGTTGGTCTTCAATTGTCTCCACTTGGGCATTCCAGCGACCTATTTCTTGTCTAGCTTCTGCGCCTCTAGGGTTACTAGCAGGAATAAGCTGTACTTGGGCGATCGCTGCGTTTAAATTAGGGACTGTTCCCTGGCTAGCCAATATTCTTGCTTTTTCCAAATGGGCAACATCTTCAATTTCCAACTGCCAACGAGCAATTAGTTGCTGTGCTTCGTTATACACTGGTCTGGAAGGATCGATTTGTTGTGCTTGAGCGATCGCTGCCTCTAAACCAGAAACATTACCGAGCCAAGCACTTCTTTTTGCGTCAGCTATGGCAATAAAATCATCAGTTTCGCCTTGTAGTTTCGTACTTTCCGGTATTTGCCTAGCAATATTTAGCGCTTCATCCGCATCCTTTTTATCTAGTTTCGCCTGTGCCAATTCCAGCATTTTGCGTCCAAATGCCGGAACCGCTTCCTGAGCTTTTTGATAAATATAACTTTCTTGCCCAATGGACTCGGCTAACTTGATCGCTTCTAGGATGTTATCAACTACTTTACTGTTTGCTAAACTTTCGGCTTTTCCTAACTTATCGCCATCTTCCCGTGCTGTAGCAATCAGACGATTCAATTGGTCGTATTTAGTACCCGCCCAGTACTGGTTGTCTACGCGCAGCATTTTAGCGGATAACATGAACGCTGATTGCCAGCGCCGTTCCTTTACTTCGGCGATCGCACCATTGTATGTGGCTTCAGCCTTTGACCAAATTGACTGCCATTTGTCAACTTGTTCATCGACTAATTTATAAGCTGCTACATCTTCGGGTATTTTACGAGCAGTCGCGATCGCTTCCTCTAAATTACCAGTTTGGAAACTTTGATCGGCTAGCTTCAAAATATCCCGCGACCATTCTTCGATGAAACGATCGATTTCTCCATGCAACGGGTGATTTTGTGGTAGTTGCTTCACCAGAGCGATCGCTTGTAATAGGTCGTTCACTGTTTGCTTAGAAGCCGCTAACTGAGCGCAATGTAGCCGCACAGAAGCACTAGCTAGCGGCCAGAAAATCGAAGGGCAATTAGGGGCAGATGGCAACTTTAGCAGCATTGCCATTGCCAAGAATCCGACACTGCTGGGAATCAACATTAGTAGTACTAGCCACAATGTCCAGCTTTTCATCCAGCGTGGCCATTTTCCAGAAGTACTATTGAGTTGGGCAGTTTCCTCTGAATTACTATTTATAGGTAATCCTTTCTTATGGTTTTTTTTTCGCCGCTTCACTGACTTGGAGGTAGAACCAGTAGCTGGGACATCAAATGGCTGAGTTTCACCGAATTGTTCTGTTCGGGATAATCTTTTGCTTTGATCTGGCTCTCTTCCACTGGCTGAAGACCAACTGTCTGGAATATCCCGCTCTGTCATCTCTCACACCAAAATAATTGAATAGCGCTCTGTTTTAGGTTGATAATTCCATTGTTGACATAGTAACTTTCTCGTCATTAAAAAGCTACTTTTTTGATTATCTCTCTCCACAGAGTACCATTATCAATCTCAAAAATCAGTGCTATTTTATACTTTATCCTCAAACAGCAGATTCGGCTTGCAAATCGGAAATTAGTTGAGCTAACTGATCGCTACTTGCCTGGTAGACGTTGCCGCAAAAGTCGCAAGTTGCTTCGGCACCATCATCCTTGATAATCATATCTTGCAGTTCAGCTTCTCCCAAAATCTTTAGTGCCCCCAAAACGCGATCGAAAGAGCAACCACAGTGGAAGCGCAACATTTGGCGTTCGGAAAAGATTTCCAACCCCATATCTCCCAATAAGTCATCAAAGATTTCAGGTAACGTCTTGCCAGCTTGCAACAATGGCGTAAATCCTGCTAAACTAGCAACCCGTGATTCCAATGTGTCTACTAAGGCTTCGTCTCTAGCGGCTTTGGGCAATACTTGTATCAGTAATCCTCCAGCAGCAGTTACTCCCGCTGCTCCCACAAAGACACCTAAAACTAAAGCCGAAGGTGTTTGTTCAGAATTCACCAGATAATGAGCTATATCATCACCAATTTCGCCAGAAACTAGTTCTACCGTACTAGAGTAAGGATAACCACGACCGATATCCCGCACAACGTAGAGGTAGCCGCCACCCACAGCACCACCAACATCTAATTTACCTTTAGCATTAGGAGGCAATTCTATAGATGGATTGCCGACATATCCGCGTACTGTACCATCTAAACCTGCGTCTACTAATATGCCACCCAAAGGCCCATCGCCCTTCACCCGAACATTTACCCTCGATCCAGTCCGCTTCATACTAGAGGCCATTAACAAGCCCGCTGTCATAGTCCGACCCAGTGCTGCCGTTGCCACATAAGAAAGCTTGTGGCGCTGCCGTGCTTCTTCTGTTAAACGTGTGGCGATCGCACCTACGGCACGAATTCCACCTTCGGCTGCTGTTGCACGAATTAACTGATCCGCCATGAATAACCTTACATTTCTTAACAAGTTCACTTTTTCTATTCTAAGTTCTCTGCTGCAAGAAAAGTAACGTAGTCGGGTGTTACGCAAATAAACGGCTGTCATTGGTCATTGGTCATTAGTTATTTGCAAAGGACATAGACGCGCTAGCGGCTTCCCGCAGGGTAGGACTGATAACTAATGACAAAAACTATTTGCAATATTAGAAATAGCGATGTCTTATCTTTAGGTAATCCAAGAAAAATGCTGGGTAATTTTCAACAAAGCCAACTACGGATTGAAATTGAAGCATCAACAGATGCAATTCGTGATAGTCTGCTGCATCCCGTGCAACTAAAAAAATGGCTTTTAGGACAACGTTTTGCGCCAGGAATGCCAGAAGAACTACTTCCCGGATTCCAGTTTACAACCTGGACTGGGCCAATCGCGATTCATCATCAAGTAAAGGTTGTCAAATACAATTGCCTTCGCTTACTACTCAGCGGAGGCATTGACGGGTTCCACGAATGGTACTGGGGAGAAGGTTGGGTACAGTCCCGCTTGGAAGGAGTTTCAATTTTGCCCTTGAATTTGGGTCAAACACTCAGCTTGTTGAGCTTGCGTCAGTTTTTAGCAACTCAAGAACGTTGAATTGACTAAATGTAGGGACAAGGGGATTTTCCTTGTCTCTATGTGTTTTATCAACCAGCCTAAAAATCTGTAAGTAGCCTTGCTTTTCTCAAAACAAATGTTAGAACAGTCTCTTCTTGAAAAATAATGTCGATCGCATCCCCAGTCCTCACAACTTGCCCAGTATTTCTTAATTCTAGTTTTAGAATAGTACCAGCTTCCGAGGTACGAATCACACTTTTTTGCAGTTCTGTCAATACTTGTTTTAGGTCTTTTTGAGCGTTGTTGATTGATGAGTAAATCTCAATTTCACGCAGAAGCAGACTCTTTTTTTCTTGGTTCAATCTTGCTAAACTGACTTCTCCTGTAGCACGTTCTTCAGCTATTTTCTCTGTTGCGATTGCTAACACTGCATTACTCGGATTCACTACCGCTAAAGCCCGATTTTTTCGAGCGCTCGCTGCTTCTACAGATCGCTGTTGTCGCTCAATCACTTGTTTTTGGCTTTCTACAGCAGATGTTTGCGACTCCAGGGATTGTTGTTGTTGATCAACCGCTAGTTGGGCTTCTTCTAGTTGATTCAAAGAAATCGAGCCAGATTGGGCTATGTTTTATAGCGATCGCGCTTGACAATAGCTGCTTTTAATGTTGCCTCAGTAGCTTTAGTATTTGCTTGGGCTGATTGTAAATCGGTTTGCGCTTTTTGCAATTCATCTTCGGCAATTTTAATATTAGCTTCAGCTTCTTGAACATCGCTATTAGCGGTGACTTTTCTATCTTGATAGTCGCGTTGGGTGCGATTCATATCTGCTTTGGCTGAAGCAACAGTGCGATCGCTGCGGTCAGTTTCAGCTGCAATTTGCCCATCTAAAGCGCGAATTTGGGCATTGAGTTGAGCCAGTTGCTGTTGGTTTTGTTGAATATTCCCGATGAGTTGGCTTTTTTTAGTTTGGAGTTGAGAAGAGTCAATGTAGGCGATCGCATCTCCTTTTTTCACTACTTGATTCTCTTTCACCAAGATATTTTTAACAGTTCCCTCCATCCTCGCTTGTACTATCCGTATTTCACCGTAGGGTCTGACAGTAGCGGCGGCTTTAACTGTGACGTTGTACTTGGTGAGGGCGGCAAGAATAACAGCTATACCAAAAGTGCTGACTAGAAATAGCCCACCCAGAGTTGTCCAAAGACTAATGGGGGGAAGGAATTCATCGCTTTTAACTGGGCGGAGAAAGTCTGAATTAGGGTCGCTAATCATGAGTGCTTAATATTACTTGTCTTTTATAGTTCCCTGTACCTTAGCAATTCAACCCTAATTCATGAAAACCGCGAATTTAATGAAGATATCGTGGGTTTAAATCATTATTGATTTCAGCGTAACTACTGGTGTATTTTTTTACAATTGCATAAATTGGATATAGGCAAACAAATTGCTGAGGCTAAGTTTAACGATAGTTTGTGAAGAACAATTATTTCCAATTATCCAACAAGGAGTTTTCGAAAATGCAATCTAAGACTAATGAACTACTTTTCACCGAAATCTCTGCTGAAGAAGCTGCTGCTATTAATGGTGGCGGCTGGGTAACTGTAATGAAACTTATCTGGAAAGCTGGTAGATGGGTTTGGACAGCCGTTTCAGTCTGGGAGGCATTTGATAGTGTCAAGAACTTCTTTAATAGAAAGTAAATCCCACCAAAAACTTTAAAGTCTGATGATTACTTAATCAACAATTTATTTTTACTCTAAATCATTCCTAATTACTCAACAAGGAGATTCCAAAATGCAACCTACTACTAATCAAAAACTTTTTACCGAAATCACTGCTGAAGAAGCTGCGAATATAAATGGAGGTAATTTTTTTCAGCCAATGACTAATTGGATTAACGATAGAATTAACGAAACAAATAAAGCAGTACAGACTGTTGTAAATTATTATAGGTTTAGACCCTGGCGTTAAGATGCTTTAGTTAATTTTTTAGGATTCATATAGACTCCTAAAAAATTAAAGTATCACCAAAAAAAAGGAGAAAAAATGCAATTTATTACTAAAAAACAACTTTTCACAGAAATCACTGCTGAAGAGGCAGCAAAAGTTAACGGTGGTGGCTTTTTTACTAACTTTGTTAATTTTTTGAATAAAATATTGAAGGAAAATTATAAACTAAATCCCAATATTTTTCAAAAGTCAAAATATGAATAAATACAGGGCTATTTATATGATTAAAAGTACAAGTCAAATCAACTATCAAAATAAATAGCAATAATTGACTTTTTTGACTCAATTTAAAAAAGGCTCCTGTATTTTTACAGGAGCCTTTTTTAATCTAATTTGTTATTTTTTATATATGTTGATAAAAACTTTTTTTTAAACAACATATATGAAGCTATTTTTTCGTGATATAAGAGTATGTTTAATGAATTATCCAAATGTTTTACAACATAGCGAAGAAGATTGTGGTGCTGCTTGTCTTGCTACTATTGCCAAACATTATAAACGTAATCTCAACATTAATTGTATCCGCGAAGCAGTAGGAACTGGACAACAAGGAACTACATTATTAGGTTTAAGACAAGGAGCAGAAATACTGGGATTAAATGCTCACACAGTTAAAGCATCACCTGAAATACTCAATAGAATGAATGAAGCACCATTACCAGCAATCATTCACTGGATGGGGTATCACTGGGTTGTTTTGTATGGTCAAAAAAGCGGAAAATATGTAATTGCCGATCCAGCCGTAGGCGTTCGTTATCTTTCCAAAAAAGAGTTAGCCGAGGCTTGGACGAACTGGGTAATACTTTTATTAGAGCCTGATGCAACTCGCTTTTTTGTCCAACCTGAAGATAAAATTAGCGGCTTTGGACAATTTATTCAGCGAGTTTTACCTTATAGAGGCATTATTGCTCAAGCCTTGCTTTATGCTTTAGTTTTGGGTTTACTCTCTTTGGCTTCCCCATTTCTTATTCAAATTCTTACTGACGATGTGTTAGTCAGAGGTGATATCAAATTACTAAATGCTGTAGTTATTGCTGTTGTAGTAATGAATATTGTTAGCAGTAGCCTCAGATTAGTGCAATCTAACTTGATTGCTCACTTTGCTCAACGCTTAGAATTAGGTTTAATTCTAGAATTTGGACGACAAATTCTGCACTTACCGCTTTCATATTATGAATCACGCCGTAGTGGTGAGATTGTCAGTAGATTACGAGATATTCAAGAAATTAATCAATTAGTTTCACAAGTAATTAGCTCACTTCCTGCAAGTATATTTATTGCCTTTGTTTCTCTAGGTTTCATGATTTTTTATAGTTGGAAGCTCACCATTATTTCTCTCCTAATACTTCCTCTAATGATGCTATCTACATTAGTTTTTCAGCCCACACTACGACAAAAAACTCGTAATTTGTTCGCATCAGAGGCAGAAAATCAAGGCGTTCTTGTGGAAAGTTTTAAAGGCGCACTCACACTCAAAACTACTACCGCAGCGCCTCAATTCTGGGAAGAATTTCAAAGTCGCTTTGGCACAGTGGCAAATCTCACCTTTCGCACTATGCAAATTGGGATTATTAACAATACTTTCTCTGGTTTAGTTTCCGCTCTTGGTAGTGTCAGCTTGCTTTGGTTTGGCAGCAACTTAGTGATTGCCAATGAAATCAGTATAGGTCA
Source organism: Nostoc sp. DedQUE08 (assembly GCF_034530895.1). Lineage (NCBI taxonomy): Bacteria > Bacillati > Cyanobacteriota > Cyanophyceae > Nostocales > Nostocaceae > Nostoc > Nostoc sp. DedQUE08. Next base: position 23,281 of record NZ_JAVRCD010000044.1, on the reverse strand, counting down.
ATTATTAGCCTTCAATGGTATGGTTGAGAATGTTCTAAATTTAGTCAGTGAGTTAGTAAGGTTTAATGATGAATTAATCCGAGCTAAGACTGCAACCCAACGCCTCACAGAAGTCATCGATGCTACACCAGAAAATCAAAGAGATACTAAAAAGCCTTTTGCTAAAATTATTGATAATTCCCACATAATTTGTACAAATATAAACTTTCATCACGCAGGTAGAGTTGACCTTTTAGAAGACTTCTCCGTGGCTATTCCTGGTGGTAAAGTTACCGCCCTCATTGGTAAATCCGGCTGTGGTAAAAGTACGCTGTCGAAACTGATTGCTGGCTTATATCCGCCTCAATCTGGTAATATTCGTATTGGCATTTATAATCTACAAGACCTTTCTTTAGATTGTCTCCGTCAACAGGTTATTTTGGTTCCCCAAGAAGCACACTTTTGGAGTCGGTCAATTTTGGAAAACTTCCGTTTAGGTTCGCCTCACGTCACTTTTGAGGAAATTGTTACCGCTTGTCAAATTGCGGGGGCTGATGATTTTATCAGCAAGCTACCCGATAAATATCAAACCGTTTTAGGTGAATTTGGCGCGAATATCTCTGGCGGGCAAAGGCAACGACTGGCGATCGCACGCGCTATAGTAAACAAACCACCAGTTTTGATTTTAGATGAATCAACTGCGGGACTCGACCCTGTGAGTGAAGCAGAGGTTTTAGATAAGCTGCTCTTTTACCGTCAAGGCAAAACCACAATTCTGATCAGCCACCGCCCTAGAGTCATCAATCGGGCTGATTGGATTGTACTGTTAGATCAAGGTAAATTGAAAATACAAGCGTCTCTAAAGAAGTTACGCCACCAACCAGGTGAGCATTTAGATTTTTTAAATCCTTAAATTACTTTTAATCTTCAGCCATCAAAGCGTATATCAGTGCCATCATCATATTTCAGGTATTCTTCAAAGGCTAGTTTTGGGGTGGCTATAATCATGCTTCCCCTTTTAAATTTTTACCTTGGTTTGACGACTAACACTGAACAATTAGCCTCTTCTACAACTTGACTGCTAACAGAACCCTGAACAATTCGTTTCATCCCCATCAAGCCCCGACTGCCAATTACGATCAAGTCAGTTTTATAAATATTGGCAAGACGAATAATTTCTTCAGCGGGATCGCCAGTTACTAACTCTAACTCACTTCTGGCTGATAACTTTTCCTGATATAATTGCAGTTGCTTTTCAATATGAAAATAAGAAAACGTTGGGGACTCTGGCTGAGGGCGATCGGCAGGTAGTTCCATTTCTGACTCTGGGGTGAGAAACACATGACACAGAATAACCTTGGCGTCTTTTGAAAACACCAAACTATCTAAAGCTTGAATTACTCGTTCTGAAATATCCGAACCATCCAGAGCTACCAAAACACTATTTAGCACTGCTCTCGTCTCCTAAAGAGTAGACCCCTTACATACATAAGTATCTAGCAAAATTAGTCGGCAGTGACACTAAACTAATTTTTTATTTGACAACTTAAGTTTAGATATTTGAGGCTACGCCATAGGTCAGCTAGTTTTACGCCACTTTCATCATACGAACGGGTTGTAGCAACTTTTCTGGAGAAGCTTTTCACGAGTTTTTGAGAGAGGAAAACCCTCTCCCAGCAACTACTGTCGGCAATGCCCCACTCGTGCTTAAAAAATAGCTGAAGGTAGGATAGCAAATGGTGTGCTTTAGCGTAGCTTACCGTAGGTATCGTTATCCAAACTTCCAGTTATGATAAAAAATTAAGCATTCCAAATCACTATTCTTGCTGAATTCGGCGTCGGACTGAATCAGCATGAGAAGGTAAACCTTCTGCTGTTGCTAGCACATCTATGGCACCAGCCACATTTTGCAGTGCGGTTTGGGAGTATTGAATAATACTAGAATGTTTAAGGAAAGTTTCAACACCCAATGCCGAAGCAAAGCGGGCAGCACCAGAAGTTGGCAAGGTATGATTAGGACCTGCCAAATAGTCTCCTACAGCTTCTGGTGTTGAGTAACCCAAAAAGATTGCCCCAGCGTGGCGAATCTGTGGTAAAAGTGCCCAAGGGTCTTTGACTTCTAATTCCAGGTGTTCGGGGGCAAATTCATTTGAGAGTTCTGCTGCGGCTTGGAGCGATTCCACAAGGATAATCAAACCGTAGTGAGCGATCGCTTTTTCTGTATCTATTCGCCGTGGATGATCGACTAGCTGTCTTTCCAAAGCTAATTGCACATTTTTCGCCAAAGCCGCATCTGTCGTCAGCAAAATTGCTGCCGCCATTGGATCGTGTTCGGCTTGGGCTAGCAAGTCAGCAGCTACATGCACCGGATTTGCGGTTTCATCGGCAATCACTAGCACTTCGCTAGGGCCTGCTAAAGAATCAATGCCAACGATGCCATAGACAAGTTTTTTCGCTAGGGTGACATAAATGTTACCAGGGCCAGTAATCACATCCACTTTTGGAATTGTTTCTGTACCATAAGCTAAAGCGGCGATCGCTTGTGCGCCCCCAATACGATAAATTTCTTGCACCCCTGCTTCTTGGGCAGCTACCAAGACTGCTGGGTTAATAGCACCCCCTGGCCCTGGTGGTGTTACCATCACCACGTGCGGTACAGCAGCAACATGAGCCGGAATTGCATTCATTAGCACTGTACTGGGATAGGCGGCACGGCCACCAGGCACATACAACCCGGCTCGGTCTACAGGGGTGTAGCGTTTGCCCAGTACTACTTCATCGTCACCAAAGTGTACCCAGCTTTTTGGTACTCGCTGACGATGAAACGCTTCAATTTGGCGGCAAGCTAGCCGAACTGCATTCAACAACTCTTTTGATATCTGTTGATAGGCTGCATCCAATTCCGAGCCTGTAACTCTGAGTTCTTCTGCTTTCAGGGTTTGTTTGTCAAATTCGTCCGTGTAATGCAATACAGCTTTGTCGCCTTGGCGCTTCACTGCTTGCAAAATTTCCCGCACCGTCGCTTCTTTGTGAAGTACCTGTTCGTCATGGGTGCGATCGCAGATCCGTTGTAGTTCTGCTCTAACGTCTGCCTGCTGAGTAATAATTCGCAGCATGGAGTAAGGACAATGCCAAAATTATAATATTGCCACCTGAGATTTAGTATTGCTCTTGACCCACTGGGGTGTGCAAGCTGACTCTAATTCTCTTCTCTAGCTTAACCTGGATTTTTTTGATACTCTCAAGGCTACCAGCGTATAGTTTGCTTGAGAAGGCGACTTAATTGCTCAATCCGACAAGCCTTGACTGGCTAGCGGTAGGAAGCAGGTGTGCCATTTCCCACTCCCGTTACACCATTTCCCTCAATCCTTGGGGATGCAGATGGTATGTTTACACATCCAATCCTCTGAATTTACAGGGCTTATGGTTGGAGTATAATTTTTACTTATTTCCCTAACTTTTACTAATTAATGTGTGTACAGGCACGATATATTGGTTCTATACTTGACAACCCCTGAGATTTAGCTCTTTACAGTTCCTGCCTCTAAATAATACATTTGGTTTACGGACAAATTATATTTATTGGCAATCACATTGCTTAATCAGGTTGTAATCGGTTAGGGTGAAATTTATTTAGATGTATTTTAGTTTAACGCATTTCCTCAATTGACGAAATACTGAATTGGCGAGTATAGACTATAGAACTAATACTAATAATGTAATGACGATCTTCATTCATGCCCACCAATACCTAATTCCATAATTTTTTTAGGAAATTATAATATTGGCAATTTGAATGCTATATTAGTAAGTCTAGTAGTGTGTGTACATAATTAATAATCGTATTTTTGGAATTGACTGTGGCGAATACAAAGTCTGCTCTTAAGCGTGCCCAAATCGCAGAACGTAACCGACTGCGTAATAAATCTTACAAATCAGCAGTCAAGACGCTGATGAAAAAATATCTCAATGCTGTAGCTGCTTATACAGCTAATCCTACCCCAGAATTAAAACAAGAAGCACAGGCTCGGTTATCCGAGGCTTATGGGAAAATTGATAAGGCGATCAAACGAGGTGTTCTTCACCCAAATAATGGGGCAAGGAAAAAATCCAGATTGGCTCACAGACTAAAACCCCTCACACAAACAGCTGAGTAGTCATTGGTAATTTGTCCTTAGTCATTAGTCATTGGTAACAAAACAAACGACAAATGACGAAGGACAAACAACATAGACGCGCCAGCGGCTTCCCGCAGGGTAGGACAAAAGATGCAACTGATAGACACGCACGTACATCTCAACTTTGATAGTTTTCAGCCGGATTTAGCAATAGTGCGATCGCGGTGGCAAGAAGCAGGTGTAGTGCGTTTAGTGCATTCCTGTGTTCACCCGGAGGAGTTTTCCAGTATTCAATCTATAACCCAAGAGTTTCCTGAGATTAGTTTTGCTGTAGGATTACATCCTTTAGATGCTGATAAATGGAATAGCGAGACAGCTGAGAAAATCAAAACTTTAGCGAGTTCTGACTCAAAAGTGGTAGCAATTGGGGAAATGGGTCTGGATTTTTACAAAGCTGATAACTATGAGCAACAGTATCTGGTGTTTGAGTCCCAGTTGGCGATCGCATCTGAACTAAACTTACCAGTGATTATCCACTGCCGTGATGCTGCGGTGGCAACCAAAGAAGTGTTGCAAAAATGGCGGCAACTCAAAGGAGAAAGAGTGCGGGGTGTGATGCATTGCTGGGGAGGAACACCTGAAGAAACTCAATGGTTTCTCGATTTAGGCTTTTATATCAGCTTTAGCGGAACAGTGACATTCAAAAGTGCTAAAGCGATCCAATCTTCTGCGGCGATGGTGAGTAGCGATCGCCTACTGATTGAAACAGACTGCCCATTTCTCGCTCCAGTTCCGAAACGGGGCGAGAGGCGCAACGAGCCTGCCTACGTACTTTATGTAGCCGAGCAAGTAGCTAAACTGCGTCAGGAAACGGTAGAGGCGATCGCTCATCAAACCACCCAAAATGCTTGTGAATTATTCGGTCTGTCAATATAAAGTGTGTCCTAGTATCTTTTGTTAAGTTGTGTTAAAAAAAATAAACCTAGAGGGGGACAAAAATATGCTAATATTATTGCCTCAAAAAGATTTTGCTTGCGCCATAATAATAGAGGAAGGAGCATAAAACTTTTCATCTTAAATTTTCCATACTGTTATGGCTTGCCCATCCTCAAAATCTCTACAAGTGGATGCTCTCCAGGCATTACTAACCGTACCAACCTAAATTGAGCTAGACTTTTGCACAACATCTGTTTAGTGTGTATTGAACCTATTCAAAATCGTTAAAGAAAAATTGCCTTGTGAGTATAATCCAGCAAAATGAAGTTATTCTGATTCAAAATCGACAAGGTGCGGATCGTTCCCTCAGTCTTAGGATATCTAAGAATATCACTGAGAGTATCAACAGCGGGGTGGATTTCAAACACACTGTGTAGAGCTGCGTCAGCAAATTAACGCGCTTTTTGGAGGGGAAGTGAAGAAAGTAAATCAAATTCAGGAATATTTTAACTGGATATTCTTTTTGAAATGGGCATTGGGAAGCCAGTGCTTTGAGTGGCTTTGGCAACTTGTACCGCTTCGAGGAAGTAAGCTATGCATAGCGTCTGCGGCTAGACAAGCAACTGGCGTCATTCGGTATGAGATGCAGGAGGAAAAGACTTTCAGCAAGTTTTCCCCCGATTTCATAGTACCGAGTACCTATTACTTAGTCCCTATTAGGGGTGATTGCTTCCTTGTCAAAATTGCTCATTCCAGCCAGATTTAATCGCTGGAGTCTACACCCATAAATTACAAGTGTCTAAGAAAAAGTTCCCAAACAGCTAAGGACACTGGCTAGCAGTGGGAAGCGTCAAAAAGCAGTGTCCAAGGGAAAATTGTACCAGGTTGACAAAGGAAGAGGCATGACTAAAGAAACATATATGGAACCCGCCTTTCTATTGCCCGACTTGATTGAAATCCAGCGCTCAAGTTTTCGCTGGTTTTTAGAAGAAGGGCTGATAGAAGAACTGAACTCCTTTAGTCCTATTACAGATTATACGGGTAAATTAGAACTGCACTTTTTGGGTCATAACTACAAACTCAAGGAGCCAAAGTACAGCGTCGAAGAAGCCAAACGGCGGGATAGTACTTATGCTGTGCAAATGTATGTTCCCACACGGTTGATTAATAAGGAAACCGGGGAAATCAAAGAGCAAGAGGTATTCATTGGTGATTTGCCTTTAATGACCGATCGCGGCACGTTTATTATTAACGGAGCCGAGCGGGTAATTGTCAACCAAATAGTGCGATCGCCAGGGGTTTATTACAAATCAGAAATCGACAAAAACGGGCGGCGTACTTATTCAGCTAGCTTAATTCCCAACCGGGGTGCATGGCTGAAATTTGAAACAGACCGTAACGATTTGGTGTGGGTACGGATTGACAAAACCCGCAAACTATCAGCGCAGGTACTACTAAAAGCTTTAGGGTTATCAGACAACGAAATCTTTGATGCCTTACGCCATCCAGAGTATTTCCAAAAAACCATCGAAAAAGAAGGGCAGTTTTCTGAAGAAGAAGCCCTGATGGAGTTATATCGGAAACTGCGTCCTGGTGAACCACCCACAGTATTAGGTGGACAACAACTCCTAGATTCTCGTTTCTTTGACCCAAAACGTTATGACCTTGGTCGCGTTGGACGGTACAAACTCAACAAGAAATTGCGCCTTTCTGTTCCCGACACAATGCGCGTGTTAACTCCTGGCGATATCTTGGCAGCTGTAGATTACCTAATCAACCTAGAATATGATATAGGTAATATTGACGACATTGACCATTTAGGTAATCGCCGGGTGAGAAGCGTCGGTGAATTGCTCCAAAACCAAGTGCGGGTAGGGTTAAACCGCTTAGAAAGAATCATTCGGGAGCGGATGACGGTATCCGATGCTGAAGTGCTAACTCCCGCTTCCTTGGTGAACCCCAAACCATTGGTAGCAGCAATTAAAGAATTCTTTGGTTCCAGTCAGTTAAGTCAGTTCATGGATCAAACCAATCCTCTGGCGGAACTGACCCACAAACGCCGTTTGAGTGCCCTTGGTCCTGGTGGTTTAACGCGCGAACGCGCTGGATTTGCAGTGCGAGATATACATCCTAGTCACTATGGACGCATTTGCCCCATTGAGACACCAGAAGGTCCAAACGCCGGATTGATTGGCTCTTTGGCAACCCATGCAAGGGTAAATCTGTACGGCTTCTTAGAAACACCATTTAGACCTGTAGAAAATGGGCGAGTTAGATTTGATCTACCTCCAGCCTACATGACAGCCGATGAAGAAGACGACCTACGGGTTGCTCCTGGAGACATTCCTGTAGATGAAACTGGGCACATTATTGGTCCACAAGTACCAGTCCGGTATCGCCAAGAATTTTCCACCACAACACCAGAACAGGTGGACTACGTAGCAGTATCTCCCGTACAGATTGTGTCGGTAGCAACCAGCATGATTCCTTTCTTGGAGCATGATGACGCTAACCGAGCGCTGATGGGATCGAACATGCAACGGCAAGCAGTCCCCCTACTCAAACCAGAGCGTCCTTTGGTGGGTACTGGTTTGGAAGCCCAAGGAGCAAGAGACTCTGGGATGGTGATTGTATCGCGCACCGATGGCGATGTTACTTATGTAGATGCTACAGAAATTCGCGTCCGTCCTAAACCTAACACCCCCGAAATTAAATACATCCTTTCCAAGTATCAACGTTCCAACCAAGACACCTGTTTAAATCAGAAACCTCTCGTCCGCATTGGTGAACGGGTTGTTGCTGGTCAGGTATTGGCTGATGGCTCCTCCACTGAAGGTGGTGAATTGGCGCTAGGACAAAATATCGTCGTTGCCTATATGCCTTGGGAAGGGTACAACTACGAAGATGCAATTTTAATCTCTGAAAGACTGGTGCAGGATGATGTTTACACCTCAATTCACATTGAAAAATATGAAATTGAAGCTAGACAAACCAAACTGGGGCCAGAAGAAATTACCAGAGAAATTCCCAACGTCGGGGAAGATGCCTTGCGCCAGTTGGATGAACAGGGAATCATTCGCATTGGGGCATGGGTAGAAGCTGGTGATATCTTGGTAGGAAAAGTCACACCAAAAGGTGAATCTGACCAACCGCCAGAAGAAAAACTGTTACGTGCCATCTTTGGTGAGAAAGCACGGGATGTGCGAGACAATTCTCTGCGAGTACCAAACGGTGAAAAAGGCCGCGTAGTTGATGTGCGCTTGTTTACTCGCGAACAAGGCGATGAACTGCCACCAGGAGCCAATATGGTAGTCCGGGTGTATGTAGCTCAAAAACGTAAAATCCAAGTTGGTGACAAAATGGCAGGACGCCACGGTAATAAAGGGATTATTTCTCGGATATTACCGGCAGAAGATATGCCTTATTTGCCCGATGGTTCACCAGTGGACATTGTACTCAACCCCTTGGGCGTACCCAGTCGGATGAACGTCGGACAAGTATTTGAATGCCTGTTGGGTTGGGCTGGTCAAACCTTGGGAGTGCGATTTAAGATTACTCCCTTTGATGAAATGTATGGGGAAGAGTCATCTCGCCGAATCGTACATGGCAAATTGCAAGAAGCACGAGACGAAACAGGGAAAGACTGGGTATATAACCCAGATAACCCAGGCAAAATCATGGTGTATGACGGTCGTACAGGTGAACCCTTTGACCGAGCAATTACCATTGGTGTGGCTTATATGCTGAAACTGGTGCATTTGGTGGATGATAAGATCCACGCCCGTTCTACAGGCCCATACTCACTGGTGACTCAGCAACCCTTGGGTGGTAAAGCACAACAAGGTGGTCAGAGGTTTGGAGAAATGGAAGTGTGGGCATTGGAAGCCTTTGGTGCAGCTTACACCTTACAGGAATTGCTCACAGTTAAATCTGACGATATGCAAGGACGGAATGAAGCGTTAAATGCGATCGTTAAAGGTAAGGCAATTCCTCGACCTGGAACTCCAGAATCCTTTAAGGTGCTAATGCGTGAGCTGCAATCATTGGGGTTAGATATTGCCGTACACAAGGTAGAAACTCAAGCAGACGGCAGTTCCCTAGATGTGGAAGTCGATTTGATGGCAGACCAATCAGCCCGTCGTACACCTCCTCGACCAACTTATGAATCTCTTTCTCGCGAATCGCTAGAAGACGACGAATAATCAATAGTCATTAGTCCTTAGTTCTTTGTCATTAGCAAAAGACTAAGGACTAATGACCAATGACCAATGACTAATGACTAATGACTAAATATGAGACCTGCCCAAACTAATCAGTTTGACTACGTAAAAATCGGCTTGGCTTCCCCTGAACGCATTCGTCAGTGGGGCGAGAGAACATTGCCTAATGGTCAGGTAGTTGGTGAAGTTACCAAACCAGAGACGATTAACTACCGAACTCTCAAGCCAGAGATGGATGGCTTATTTTGTGAGCGCATCTTTGGGCCAGCAAAAGATTGGGAATGCCATTGTGGCAAGTATAAAAGAGTCCGTCATAGAGGTATTGTCTGCGAACGCTGTGGGGTAGAAGTCACCGAGTCACGCGTGCGTCGCCACCGCATGGGCTATATTAAACTCGCCGCACCAGTAGCTCACGTTTGGTATCTCAAAGGCATTCCTAGCTATATTTCCATCTTGTTAGATATGCCCTTACGGGATGTCGAGCAGATTGTTTATTTCAACTCTTATGTTGTCCTGAGTCCAGGTAATGCCGAAACTTTAACTTACAAACAGCTACTGAGTGAAGATCAGTGGTTGGAAATAGAAGACCAAATTTATAGCGAAGATTCTCAGCTGCAAGGCGTAGAGGTGGGCATTGGTGCTGAAGCACTGTTGCGCTTGCTTGCCGATATTAATTTAGAACAAGAAGCTGAAAGCCTACGCGAAGAAATTGGTAATGCCAAGGGGCAAAAAAGAGCCAAGTTAATTAAGCGACTGCGGGTAATTGACAATTTTATCGCCACTGGTTCCAAACCAGAATGGATGGTAATGGCAGTTATTCCCGTGATTCCCCCCGACTTGCGCCCAATGGTGCAACTAGATGGCGGACGGTTTGCCACCAGCGATTTAAATGATTTGTATCGGCGGGTAATTAACCGCAACAATCGTTTGGCACGCTTGCAAGAAATTTTGGCACCTGAGATTATTGTGCGGAACGAAAAGCGGATGCTGCAAGAAGCAGTAGATGCTTTGATTGACAATGGTCGTCGGGGACGCACTGTGGTAGGAGCAAATAATCGACCTCTAAAATCTTTGTCCGACATTATTGAGGGTAAGCAAGGACGTTTCCGACAAAACTTGTTAGGTAAACGGGTTGACTATTCTGGGCGTTCGGTTATTGTCGTCGGGCCAAAACTGAAAATTCACCAGTGCGGTTTGCCTAGAGAAATGGCAATTGAGCTATTTCAACCATTTGTGATTAACCGCCTGATTCGTAGCGGGATGGTAAATAACATCAAAGCTGCGAAAAAGCTGATATCCCGTAACGATCCCAGTGTTTGGGATGTGCTGGAAGAGGTGATTGAAGGACACCCTGTGATGCTAAACAGGGCGCCAACATTGCATCGCTTGGGCATTCAGTCTTTTGAACCAATTTTAGTAGAAGGTAGAGCGATTCAACTTCATCCTCTCGTCTGTCCAGCGTTTAACGCCGACTTTGACGGCGACCAAATGGCGGTACACGTCCCATTATCGTTAGAAAGTCAGGCTGAAGCGCGGTTATTGATGTTGGCTTCTAATAATATTTTGTCACCAGCCACAGGTAAACCCATTATCACGCCTAGCCAAGACATGGTGTTAGGGGCATATTACTTAACAGCAGAAAATCCCGGTGCAACAAAAGGCGCAGGAAAGTACTTTTCTTCACTAGAGGATGTAATTATGGCTTTCCAGCAGGAGCAAGTTGACTTGCACGCCTATATATATGTGCGGTTTGACGGTGAAATAGAATCAGATCAACCGGATACAGAACCCGTGAAAGTGACGGAGAACGAAGATGGTACCCGCACATTACTCTATAAGTTCCGTCGAGTCAGACAAGACGCTAAAGGCAATGTAATTTCTCAGTATATATATACCACTCCCGGTCGCGTTATTTACAATAATGCTATTCAGGAAGCACTTGCAAGCTAAAAGTGAGGAGTGAAAAGTTAAGAGTTAGGAGTTATTAATTACAAACTCCTAACTCCTAACTCCTAATTATTAATTTAGGACTAATGACTAATGACTAACGAAAAAATGATTTTTCGCAATCGGGTGGTTGATAAAGGTCAACTGAGAAATTTAATTTCTTGGGCCTTTACATATTATGGTACGGCGCGAACCGCAGTAATGGCGGACAAACTGAAAGATTTAGGATTTCGCTACGCTACCAAAGCAGGGGTTTCCATCAGTGTAGATGACTTGATGGTGCCACCAACTAAGCGATTGCTCTTAGAAGCAGCCGAAGAAGAAATTCGCGCCACTGAAACCCGTTACCAACGGGGCGAAATCACGGAAGTAGAACGTTTCCAAAAGGTAATCGATACTTGGAATGGTACTAGTGAAGCCTTGAAGGATGAAGTAGTAGTTCACTTCAAGAAGACTAATCCCTTAAACTCCGTATACATGATGGCATTCTCTGGGGCACGGGGTAACATCTCTCAAGTGCGGCAGTTGGTGGGGATGCGGGGATTGATGGCAGATCCCCAAGGGGAAATTATCGATTTGCCGATTAAAACCAACTTCCGTGAAGGACTCACTGTGACGGAATACATTATTTCGTCTTACGGTGCCAGAAAAGGATTGGTGGATACTGCGTTGCGGACGGCTGACTCTGGTTATCTAACGCGCCGATTGGTGGACGTATCCCAGGATGTAATTATTCGGGAATTTGACTGCGGCACCACTAGAGGTCTTGCAATTCAACCAATGACAGAAGGGGCCAAAACTTTAATTCCTCTAGCAACCCGCTTGATGGGACGGGTAATTGGTGAAGATGTGGTGCATCCAGTAACAAAAGAAGTGATTGCAGCACGTAATACCCCAATTTCTGAGGATTTGGCGAAGAAAATTGAAAAATCTGGGGTGAGAGAAGTTGTGGTGCGATCGCCCCTAACTTGTGAAGCCGCACGTTCCGTTTGTCAACACTGCTACGGCTGGAGTTTGGCACACGCCAAGATGGTAGATTTGGGCGAAGCTGTGGGGATTATTGCTGCCCAAAGTATCGGCGAACCTGGTACTCAGTTAACCATGCGGACATTCCACACAGGTGGGGTGTTTACTGGAGAAGTGGCGCAACAAGTTCGTTCTAAAATCGATGGGACTGTTAAGCTTCCCCGCAAACTGAAGACCAGAACATATCGTACCCGCCACGGGGAAGATGCCCTTTATATTGAGGCTAATGGCATCATGCTTTTGGAACCAACAAAAGTAGGTGATGTTACCCCAGAGAACCAAGAGGTTCACCTTACCCAAGGTTCAACACTATATGTATTTGATGGAAATAAGGTAAAACAAGGTCAGTTGTTGGCAGAGGTTGCCCTTGGTGGACGCACAACTCGGACTAATACAGAAAAAGCAGTTAAAGATGTAGCCTCTGACTTAGCAGGGGAAGTGCAATTTGCTGAAGTAGTTCCAGAACAAAAAACTGATCGTCAAGGCAATACCACAACCACAGCCGCACGCGGTGGCTTGATTTGGATTTTGTCTGGGGAAGTTTACAACTTGCCGCCTGGTGCAGAATTGGTAGTAAAAAATGGTGATGCGATCGCCTCTAATGGAGTTTTAGCAGAAACCAAGTTAACCAGTTTGCACGGCGGTGTGGTGCGGTTGCCAGAAGCTACCCCAGGTAAGAGTACCAGGGAAATTGAAATTATCACTGCTTCTGTGGTACTAGACCAAGCAACAGTGACAGTCCAAAGTTCCCAAGGGCGTAATAACTACTTAGTTTCCACTGGTAACAACCAAGTATTTAACCTGCGGGCTACACCAAGCACAAAAGTGCAAAATGGTCAAGTGGTAGCTGAGTTAATCGACGATCGCTATCGGACAACCACTGGTGGTTTCCTAAAATTTGCGGGTGTAGAAGTCCAGAAAAAAGGCAAAGCCAAGCTAGGTTATGAAGTCGTGCAAGGCGGTACTCTTTTATGGATTCCCGAAGAAAGCCACGAAGTTAATAAAGATATCTCCTTGCTGTTGGTAGAAGACGGTCAGTTTGTCGAAGCTGGCACCGAGGTAGTAAAAGATATCTTCTGCCAAAACAGTGGTGTGATAGAAGTTACCCAGAAAAACGATATCCTGCGGGAAGTTGTAGTTAAGCCAGGGGAACTACTGATGGTGGACGATCCCGAATCAGTTATCGGGCGAGATAACACCTTCATCCAACCAGGTGAGGAATTCCAAGGCAATGTCGCCAGAGAATTGCGTTACATCCAGTATGTAGAGACACCAGAAGGACCCGCCTTATTGAGCCGTCCAGTAGTTGAGTTTGCCGTCCCTGATAATCCAGATGTGCCATCAACTACATCGGTAAGTCAACAAACCGGGCGATCGATTCAATTAAGAGCGGTGCAGCGACTACCTTATAAAGATTCAGAACGTGTCAAATCTGTTGAAGGTGTGGAACTGCTACGAACCCAGCTAGTGCTGGAAATTGAGCAAGAAGGGGAACAAGACCATAATGCTTCGCCCCTAGCAGCAGATATTGAATTAGTAGAGGATACCGAAGACCCAGAAGTTCAACGTTTACAACTAGTGATTTTGGAATCCTTGGTAATTCGTAGAGACATTACCGCTGATGCTACCCAAGGTAGTACCCAGACGACACTTGAGGTACACGATGGGTTAACCATCGCCCCAGGTTCTGTAGTCGCACGTACCCAAATCTTGTGTAAAGAAGGCGGGGAAGTACGAGGTGTTCAAAAAGGAACCGAAAACGTGCGTCGCTGTTTGGTGTTGCGCGACGCTGACAGGCTTCCTATTAATACTAGTACTCAGCCAAAGGTAAAAGTGGGTGATTTGCTAGTAGAAGGTACAGAAGTTGCTCCTGGAGTTTTTGCCCCAGAATCAGGACAAGTAGTCGATATTAAAAGCGTCGCTGCTGCATCTGGTGGGGAATCAGCTTTGAGTACTAAAAACTACGTTATTACTACCCGTATCGGTCGCCCTTATCGAGTCAGCCCTGGTGCTGTGTTGCAGATAGAAGACGGCGATTTGGTACAACGAGGTGATAACTTGGTGTTGCTAGTGTTTGAACGCGCCAAAACCGGAGATATCATTCAAGGTTTACCTCGGATTGAGGAATTACTTGAAGCTCGTAAACCCAAAGAAGCGTGCATCTTATGTCGGCGGGGCGGAGAAGTTAAGGTGGTTTATGGTGATGGTGATGAAGCGATCGCTATTAAGGTCGTAGAATCAAATGGCGTGGTGACAGATTATCCTCTGGGGCCAGGACAAAATTTGATTGTGCCAGATGGCTCGACAGTATTAGCAGGACAACCGTTGACTGATGGCCCATCCAATCCTCATGAAATTTTGGAAATCTTCTTTAGCTTGGGTTCTGAAGATGGAATCTATGCTTGTGCTAGCCTTGCTTTACAGAAGGTACAAACCTTCTTAGTGAATGAAGTGCAAATGGTGTACCAGTCTCAAGGTATTGATATTTCCGATAAGCACATTGAAGTGATTGTTCGCCAGATGACCAACAAAGTCAGGATTGATGATGGTGGTGACACCACAATGCTTCCTGGCGAATTGGTAGAACTGCGCCAAGTCGAGCAGGTAAACGAAGCTATGGCAATTACAGGCGGTGCTAGGGCACAGTACACTCCAGTATTGTTGGGGATCACCAAAGCATCGTTGAACACGGACAGCTTTATTTCCGCTGCCTCCTTCCAAGAGACAACACGGGTACTCACTGAAGCCGCTATCGAAGGCAAATCTGACTGGCTGCGCGGATTAAAGGAAAACGTGATTATCGGGCGATTGATTCCGGCTGGTACTGGATACAATACCTATGAAGAACCAGGAGCGATCGATGACTATGCTGCTGAAATTACCAGTAGTGTGTTAGATGAAGTTGACGATCCCCTAGATATGGTCTTAGACGATCGCACAGCTCGCAACTATAATTTAGATTCTCCTACTCTTGGAGAATCTGGCTTTGGCAGCAGACGTGCAGAAAGGTCAATTCTAGATGAAGAAGACGAATTAATTGCTGACGAAGTAGTAGACGACGACGATTACGAGGAAGAAGAGGAAGACGACGAAGATGATTTCGACGACGAATAGAGACTTGAAATTTCGCGTCTAAAAGGTAAAAGGTAAAAGGTAATATCGAGTCTGCCCAATTACCAATAATCAAACTACCTCACCCATGCTAGCGCACCCCTTGGCAAGGGGTGCGCTAGTTTCAGTTTTACCCCTAACGAGCAAGTCGTCGTATTCAATTAAAATAAGCGATCGCAATCAATAGACTGAAATTTTCTGTTTCACAGAGTCTAGTCATTTACATCGCTTAAAATCTTGTATTTAGTCGTCTTAAGAAGACTTTAGGTATTACCTTGAGAATTTCTTTCCAACCAGGATAGCAACGAACTGAATAATTGAAAAGATGTTGGGAATCATAACCCTACAAAAAGAGGGGATTAAGCATTAGCTGTTATTTTGAATTTCATCTAACTTAGCACGCACTGCTTGAATATCCTGCCACATCAACCATTTTGGCGCACCTCTTTCTTTAGAAGGATTACGCAGCAAGTAAGAAGGATGAAAAATTGGCATACATAAACGCCCTTCCCACTCTAGCCACTGGCCGCGAATTTTCGTAATCCCCCGCTTATCGCCAGTGATACCTTTGACAGCAGTTGCACCCGTTAACAGAATTATTTTAGGGTCAACTAAGCGAATTTGTTCTAATAGGTAGGGTAAACAAGCCGCTACTTCTACAGGAGTGGGAACTCTATTATCTGGTGGGCGACATTTATTGATATTCGCGATATATACATCATGCTCAGTAGTCAGATTCACCGATGCCAAAATTTTCTCCAGCAATTGTCCCGATCTGCCTACAAATGGTAAACCCGTTTCATCTTCATTTTGACCTGGGGCTTCTCCCACAACCATAATTGGTGCTTTGAGATTGCCACGTCCGACAACAGCATGAGTGCGAGTGTCTCCCAACGCACAACGGTGGCAGCGATCGCAATGCTGTGTCAACTCCGTTATATCAGAATAAGTTCCGGGAGCGATCGGAATTTTCGCGTCTGTAGGAATCAGTTCTCGTTGATTAAAAGTTGAGTCGTCGAAGAGGCTGAGTTGGGTTTCGCTGCTCATGAAAATCAGGATTTTGGCATCAGCGCCAGCTGTTATATCTGAGTTAAATAGCCTTTTGATTGGATATTTGTCAGAACAATAAACTTTTGCTGAATACTTAATTATTTATACAAATCTTATTGTATCAGTTAATTTGAGACAAAATTCAGTCATGATAAAAGCATTGCCGTCCTAAGATGCTGGGGGAAACCATGTCACAGACCCCACTTTTCGCCGATCGTACCCATGCAGGTGAGTTATTGGCGCGAGTAATTCATAATGTTTTGACTCAGCAAACTATTAATTCTGGGGTAAAGCCTGTACCAATTGTTTATGCTTTGCCAAGAGGAGGTGTACCAGTAGCAGCACCAATAGCACGTCTTTTAGATTGTCCGTTGACAATTGTTGTGGCAAAAAAGATTAGCCATCCAGAAAACCCAGAGTTAGCAATTGGTGCAGTGACGACTTCTGGAAATGTTCTTTGGGCCGATCAAAAGCTATTTCGCTCCAAACATGATGCGCGGTGGCGAGAAATAGCTTTAAATAAAGCGATAAACCTTGCTAAATCTCTTGAGGCTCAATTAATTCCTACTTGTCCGCAAGTAAATGCAGAGAATGCTACGTTGATCTTAATTGATGATGGTATTGCTACAGGTATGACAATAGCGGTAGCAGCAACTGCTATGAGAGCGCTTTCTCCAGCAGCAGTTTGGCTATGTACTCCAGTAGCGCCACAAAAATTGCTACCTTGGTTAGAACAGTGGGGCGATCGCACGATAGTTTTGGAAACACCCGAACCTTTTTGGAGCGTGAGTAATTTTTACGCAGAATTTCCCCAAGTAGATACATTAGAAGTTCTCGTATATCTCCAACAACAAAAGACAATCGGGGGAATTGATCTGTACGAGTAATTTTGAATTGTTTTCCAATCTTGCTTTTTAACTATTTGAAGATGTTCCCTGCTGATATTGCATAGCCTTGGCATAATCACCCAACGCGTAGCAAGCGACTTTCAGACTGGCAAGAGCTTGTTCTTCACTGCGACGATCTTTGATATTTCTAGCTAACAGCAAACGTTCTTCATAATATGTAATTGCTTTGTTGTAGTCACCCAAAGCTTCACAAGCAACTCCTAAACTACTTAAAGACTGTTCCTCACTACGCTTGTCTTGAATTTGTCTAGCTAATTGCAATCGATCTTCATAATACTTAATCGCTTTGGTATAATCACCTAAAGCATAACAAGCATTGCCCAGATTCTTTAGCACCTGAGAAGCACTGCGGACATTTTTTAAGGAGCGTGATAGTACTACACACTGCTCATAATAGGCGATCGCTTTTGAGTAATTGTTCAAAGCATACCAAGCATTACCCAAATTCTTGAGTACCTGTTCTTCGCCCCAATGATCTTTGAGTTCCCGCACAATCTCTAGACTTTGCTGTTGATACTCAATAGCCTGTGTAAAATTACTTAAAGCTTTATACACCAATCCCAAATTATTGAGTGCCGCGACTTGACTGCGTTTGTCTTGCAACTTTTGCGTTATTTTCAAACATTTTTCTAGAAACTCAATAGCCTTGTTATGATCGTTCAAATGACGGTATGCATTTCCTAAATGGGAAAGTGCTTGCATCTGCAATGCTAAATCTGAGGTGTTATTAAGCAAAGACAGACACTGTTGGGAGTAAGAGATAGCACCTTTGTAGTCTCCAGCACTGTAAGTTACCAATCCTAAAAAAGAAAGTACCTGTGCCTGTTTTTCTAAATCGCCAACTGCCTGAAACAGCCCCAAGGATTGTTGTAAAGACTTCATAGCCGTTATTAATTCGCCACCTTGCTGCTGTTGAATTCCTTGCCTTAGTAGCTTGGACGCTTCTGACAAATGGTCATCACTTTCTTGTAGAGATATTATTTCTGCTTGTGAACCAGAGTCAAATTCATGGGTAATTGTATTACGCTTCACTGGTTTTAGGTATGTTATGGGTAATTGCAAAGGAACTGTATTTTTCGAGCTCGTTATTCCATTCGCCTTTAGACATCAACTTCTTCTTGTGAAGTCTGGTGCTAAATCTAGTGTTCCCAAAACCAGGGCGCATCTTTCATCAGTCCGCTTTACCACAGCATAAGTTTAGGAGAGGTAAGAGTTATATATAGCGATGGTTAATTGAGGCTTTCAGATTTATGCTCACGAAGAGTAATAACTATATAGCTTGCGATCGTCTCTATTTGTTATCTATTCGTGTTCTCTACGTCTAGAATAGTTTGATTAAAAAACTATTTTTGACAAGTTTATTTAATAGTTTTATTATCAATATCTGTCCTGTATGTATGGTGCAGAATATCCCGTACCTCCATTAAAATTTTTCCTAGCATATTTTTACCACTCCCATCAGCTCCACAACCCCAGTAGAAATCGATAGGCGAGTTTTCAACAATTTCTACATTGTTTGTAGAAAGTAAAATATCTCTAATATCTGTATGAGTTTGAAATTTGCACAGCACAGCTTGCCGCATGATATCATCTTTAACCTGTTCCCAATCTTGGCGTAAGGGGCGCGTTCTCTCACGCCCCATTCTTGCTGCATCTTTAGGTGTTTTAACTAGGCGGATTTGTTCTGCATGAGGTGTACCCACAAACTTTTGCGCCTGAAAGTAGTGTTCGCTAGTTGACCAATACAATCCATCTAATTCAAAGCCGTGAGACGAAAAGTTAGAGAAGCAGCCATACTCTTCACGAGTACTATAAAAATAAATTGTCATAAAATTTGATATATTTTTTTTGAATTTACTGAATTTGTAAGTTTTTTATAAAATAGATGATTTATTTTCTGTTGATTCAATAAATGCCTCAAACTGACCATTAGGAGTCCATTGAATAGCTCCATCTCGCCCTGTAAAGAACAGTTTAGTTTTGCTTTGATTCAGTTCAGATAAAGTTTTTGGATCAAAGTTGGCAGAAGAAGCGATCGCTACTTGTGGTTGCAAAGCAATCACTAAATCTTTTAATGACTCAGGAGCACACCAAAGCACTTGCGGGCGAGGCAAACTTCCATTTTTTACTAGTTGCTGTACCTCTTTAGATTTAACATTACCTACTAATAACCAATTTTGATCTAAAATTTGCAATTGTAAAATTGGTAATTGGTCGTTGATTAATTGCGCTACTATCGAGCCAGCTTTCACAGATTGACCAACTCCCAAAGGTTGATAAATTCCTTGATGTTTTTGTAGTTCCTGTTGAATAGCCTGAGTTGTAATAGAATTATCTGTTTGAGGTGAATATTCATAAAAATTATTGATTGGTAAACGTTGCATTAATTCAAACCAAGCATTACTTTCGTTACCTTGAAAATCAGTTGCGATCGCCCAATTTATTTGATTTACACCCTGCTGTTGTAAAAACGGTAATATTGTAAAACGTCCTGTCCCTTGATCGCCACTGTTAATGACAGTTACAGTACCTCGATCTTGAACGACTACAATTGGTTCTGTCCCCGATTCTAAGACTGTTATCCTAAACAATGTATTTTTAGAATGCCAAAGTGGGATGAATACTAAACCAATCGCAATCAGATTAGCAAACCACCACCGCCTTTGCCACCAACGCACTAACCAGACCAATATAATTAGTATATAAACCGCCAAAAGCTGCCAAGTAGATATACTGCCCACCGCAACAGAATTTCCAGGCAAATTGCTAAAAAAATCTACTAGTTTAATTAACCAATCAGTAGGATAATGTAATACCCCTGCCAGGAAGCTTCCGGCGTCAGTCCAAACTAAACCTACTAACGCACTGATGATTCCACCTATACTAATGATTGAAATTAATGGAGTACTAATCACATTCAGCAACAGACTATAAGATGGTACAACTCCAAAGACAAAAAGTTGCACAGGTAAAGTCCAAATAGTGGCAGCTAGGGGAACAGCAATCAAAGCAGCGATCGCAGGTGGTAGCCATGCTAGGCGATTGACTAATGCGGATACTGTTACAACTAATCCTAGTGTTGCTAAAAAACTCAATTGAAAACCTAAATCCCAAATCCATAGAGGATTAAATACCAATAACAGAGTTGCTGCTAATAGTAATGAGCCGAACTGTTTTACTTTTCTTTTTAAGAGTAAACCAACTAATGCCGCAAAACCCATAATTACGGCTCTGAGAACCGCAGGTTGAAAACCTGTTAAACTCAGAAAAATCATTAAAGCCAAAAAGCCAAGAGTAAATTGCGTTCCTTTTCTTGCTCGCCTCGTTAGCTGTAAAATCACACTCAAAATCAAAGAAGTTTGGAACCCAGAAGCTGCTAAAGCATGAGCTAATCCGGCTTGTACAAATAAGTCTCGGATATCGTAGGGTAAATCAACAGCTTTGCTTCCCAACACCATTGCACTGACAAGAGGCCCTTCAGGGATACCCAACCAACGAACTTGCGATCGCACAATTCGCTCCTGAATTTGCCACCATCCCCATTTGCGTTCCGGCTCCAAAACATTTATTTGTCGCCCAATTAGACCGGCAAACGTTCCTTCTTGCTTGAGAAACTTCTGAAAATCGAAACCACCAGGATTGGAAGCTGCCTTTGGTTTGTACAAAATCCCAGTCACGGCAATTTGTTGACTAGGGTATAACCCAGTAGCCTGAAGTATAGGGACTGTCACATACAATTTGCCTGTAACACCTTGTGGGATACCTGCTGAACCTTTATTATTTTTAACTTCATCTAACTGAGTCGTTTCCAGCCAAAATTGTCCTCGCTGACTGCGAGTTAAGCGAGGATTACTCGCCACTTCGCCGCGTACAATCACAAGTTGTTCTTGATTGCTGCTATTTCCAGGCGGCACAAACTGGCTAATATCTTTTGCACCCGGTTGTGGTATTCGCCATTGAAAATATAGAGTTGCTAATAATCCTACTAAGCCAGCAGCTACCCATATTCGAGGATGGGGAATAGTTTGCCAAGTATTAGGCACTCCCTTATTTTTGCTTCCAGCATTTTCTGGTTTCTGAGCAAATTGCTGTAATGTGGTGCGTCTTCTAAAAAGAATTGCTCCCACTATCCCCAGAACCAAAATCCCCACACCACCCCAAGGAACTCCTGTAAGCAGCAAGCCAAAAATGTAGCTAAGACAAATAATTACACCACTGGTTTGAATCATAAGATTTTTGTAAAAGCACCTGGCAATCCGAGTTTGCAGATAGTTTAAATATAGATAGGGCAGCAATAAAGAAAAATCCGCGTTGCTGAATTTTGTTATGAAATTCAAAAATAAAATATTCCAAACTCTTATTATCAGTGCTTGGAGCACCTCTACGTGAGCTTTTTATTTCTTTAAATCAGCAACAGCGAAAAGTTTTTATACTTGTGGTGAGTATAGTCCATCAAGTTTATATAAACAAAGCCCGCACAGGCGGGCCTTATCCTTGTAGCTTTAAGTAGCTAGGACTTACGCACTATACAAATCAACCAAAACGTGTACTACGGTATTTAGTCTTTTCAGAGGCTTCAGATAACCCTGATTTATTCCGACATTTGCGTAGGCGTAGCCCGTCGTAGACATCGCTGGATGCAAAACATGGCTAAAATACCCAAATTGTGTTTAGTACTTATGTACGATGCGTAAGTCCTAGTAGCTTTAATGTTCTAGATTCAATATTTAACCGTCTTTCTGTCCTTTAGCAAAAGCCACATCAAAAAAATATACCTAGCTTAAACCTCAGCGGCACAAATATAAACAAAACACAAAATCATAGTGAATTAAATTTGCCATGACTCTGCGTACTTTGCCTTTGTTTTTCCGTTACTCTGGCTTCAAAAACGCTACTATTTTACACAAAACTAGTACTTAGTTCATGTATAGCCGCACCCTTTAGGATATTGGGCTTCCTGTTGAACCTACAGTATCTTTGAGCAAAGGAAAACCCAACTTCTCCCTTTGCTCAACATATAAATGAGCTACCTTCCTAGCCAAATGCCGAATCCTGGCAATATAGCGAGTTCTTTCCGTCACAGAAATCACACCTCTAGCATCCAGCAGATTGAATGTGTGCGAACACTTCATTACATAATCTAAGCTAGGCAATACCAATCCTCGCTCCGTCAATTGGGTAGCTTCCTGCTCGTACAAATTAAATAATGTCAGTAGCAACTCAGGATTTGACGCTTCAAAGTTGTATGTGCACTGCTCAATCTCACTTTGCAGGAAAACATCTCCATAAGTAATGTTGTCTGTCCACTGGATCTTAGTAAATGCTTCTACTTGTTGGAGATACATTGTCAGCCGCTCTAACCCGTATGTAATTTCAATCGACACCGGACGGCAATCAATTCCTCCACATTGTTGGAAGTAAGTAAATTGAGTAACTTCCATCCCATCTAACCATACTTCCCACCCAGTACCCCAAGCTCCCACAGTTGCATCTTCCCAGTTATCCTCTACAAACCGAATATCGTGGTCTTGAGGACGAATACCTAAAGCTCTTAACGAATCAAGATAAATCTCCTGAATATTATCTGGGGATGGCTTAATCAGAACTTGGTACTGATAATAGTGTTGGAAGCGGTTGGGGTTTTCGCCGTAGCGTCCATCAGTAGGACGACGACAAGGCTCAACGTAAGCAACAGCCCAAGGTTCCGGCCCCAATGCTCTTAAAAAAGTCTGAGGATTCTTAGTACCAGCTCCCTTTTCAATATCGTAGGGCTGGGCAATAAGACAACCGCGATCGCCCCAAAAATGATGCAATAAACTTATTACCGACTGAAAATTCACGCTTGTTCTATCCTTAGTCAACACAGTGCATAAACCATTGTTGCCTAGAACCCGGCACTGTGGGCAGTTTCAGGAGACAGAAAAACAGTCCAAAATATTTTGGGAAAAATAGTTGACACAAAGAATTAGGTTCGTTATATTGAATA
>NZ_JAVRCD010000043.1:0-74793 GCF_034530895.1 Nostoc sp. DedQUE08 | reverse complement strand
ATGTTAGCGTATGATACCCGCTAACTACTCTCCCACACCTTTTTTCGTTCACCCATACAGGTTTTTCAGTTGGGGTATACGAACCTAACTCTAGCGACCCAACAGGGACAGAATTGGGCAGTTTGGTTGCTTTGACCCGAACAGAGTTACCAGATATTCCTAATAACAACGTTCCTGGTGGGAAATTGCCGAATACTGAGAATAGTAATCCCTACTTCGTTACGAATAACCCTGCGGGTGTCTACAATTTCCTACTCGATCCGAATAAGGGTCAAACCGCTCCAGGTAGAACCTACATTTTTGTAGTTAATCCACCACCAAATTCTATCTATAAACAGCGACGGGTCAAGATTGAAATCCTTGCTAACACTGGCACACAAGGTAATGGTGTTGTGCGATATGTCGCCAGTTCTCTAGATGGTCAACCAATCAGTATTACGGGTGAAACCAGAGTAGAGCAAACAGTTGTTTTAGTTCCCAATGCAGAAACGGTGGGACTGGATTTATTAGCCTTTGAATTCACTACAAATTTGTGTCAAGCCAATCAGTTACAGATTATCAAAACAGGCGATCGCGCTACTGCTGAACCTGGAGATACGGTAATCTACCGCCTGTCAGTAAAAAATCTCGCTGATGCTGGTTTGAGTAATATATTTGTCACCGACAACTTACCTTTAGGATTCCAATTCTTGCCGAAATCTGTGCGGGGAGAGCTGGATGGTCAACCAGTCGCGATCGCTTCAGAACGCAACGGTAACACAGTGACATTCCGCACAGACGTAACAATTTCCCCAGAGAAAGTCTTGAATATTGCCTACGCTGCTCAACTAACAGCTGATGCACTGCGTGGTACTGGTCGTAACACTGCGATCGTTAATGGTCAACGAGCTGATAACCGTTTTAGTACTAAGGATGGCCCAGCAACCCACCAATTGAAAATTCGTCCAGGGATCGTTTCTGACTGTGGCACGATTATCGGTCGGGTGTTTGTTGATAAAAACTTTGATGGCGAACAACAGCGTGGTGAACCTGGAGTAGGCAATGCAGTGATTTTTCTGGAGGACGGAAACCGCATCACTACAGATCCTAATGGTTTGTTCTCCTTAGCTAATGTCTTACCTGGATACCACACAGGTGTACTAGACCTTAGCAGTGTAGCTGGTTACACCCTAGCTCATAACGAAAAATTCCGCGAACGAAATAGCCAATCTCGCTTGGTGCATTTAGAGCCTGGTGGCTTAGTACGCATGAACTTCGCTGTCACCCCCACATTTCAGGAGCCAGTCAAGAAATGAAAACCAGACTGCACTGTATAACTACATTTAACCTGAGATTGATGGGGGCGATGCCAGTAGCTCTCTGCCTTGTTTTGTACCCGACAATTGTCAAAGCAGAAATCACTAGTGAAAACCTTCTTTTCCCTGATTCCCATTTGCAAGCCGATAAAGGTGTTGAAGATCGAGCGGATCGGAATAAAGTTGCTGAAAAAAGTATAGATTCAAATTCTCCCGATCTCTTGGGAAGTTCCGAGCAAGATTCTCCACCTCTTGAATTTGCCTCAACTTATAAAGCATCGGCTCCTGAAATTCCAGATATCCAGCCAAGTGAAACAGAAATATACCCATTTCAACCAGAAACTTCTATTGATTTGTCCAGTGGCTCACGCAAAATAGTAGGAATCAAGAACGACGGAGGTAAAGATACTGAGACACTGTTTCATGCTTCTCCAACGGAAATACAACCATTTCAACCAGCAACTTATGTAGATTTGCCTAGAGACTTACGCAAAATTGCTGGAGTAGAGGACGCGGGGACAAAGGGACAAGAAGTAAATGAAAATCTTCCTGTGTCCCCCACTGTCCCTATCTCTACAGCAATCAAAATCCTGACTCCGACGGCTGACAGTGTTGTAGATGTCCAAGCTAGCACGGTGATTGTGCAGTTTCCTGCTGGTAGTCAAGTAGAATTGCGGGTAAATGGTGCGTTGGTAGACCCTTCTTTAGTAGGACGGACGGAAACTGATGCTACCACCAATTTAGTAACGCAGACATGGTATGGTGTCTCGTTAAAAGAAGGTACAAACACCATTTCTGCACAGGTTGTTGGAGGAACAGAACCCCCTGTAACAGTGCAAGTTGCAGTTCGGGGAGCGCCGCAGCAATTAACTTTAGAAACAGTTGAGTCTCGTATCCCGGCGGATGGGCGTTCTACGGCTACAATCCGGGGTCAACTCACCGATGCAACTGGCAATCGCTCGAATCGTGATGCTGTTGTCACCCTCATACCCTCTGCTGGGGAGTTGATCGGGAAAGACTTTAAACCCGATGAACCGGGATTTCAAGTGGAGGCGAAAGCGGGACAATTTACAGCGACGTTGCGATCGCAGCTAAAAGCCGAAACTGTGACAATTCGCGCGATCGCTAATGATTTAGAAGCTTTCACCCAACTCCAATTTGAAACGTCACTGCGTCCGAGTTTAGTTACTGGAGTCATAGATTTACGATTGGGTGCTAGAGGTACAAATTATTACGGCAGTTTCCGTGATTTCCTCCCTCCTGACAAAAACAACGGAACGCAATTAGATTTCCATTCAGCGATATTTGCCACTGGTGCGATCGGAGAATGGTTATTTACAGGCGCATACAACAGTTCTCGTAACCTCAATGAAGATTGCAACTGCGATAATCGTCTGTTTAGAACTTATCAATTCAGCGAGCAAAACTATCCTGTCTACGGCGATAGCTCGAAAGTTGATGTAGTTGCTCCTTCCATTGACAGTGTATTTTTGCGTTTTGAGCGTTCAGCTCGTACCCCTGGCTCCGATCCTGATTATGCGATGTGGGGTGACTATAACACAGAAGAATTTGCGCGGCGATCGCAGCAATTTACTTCTATTACTCGTCAACTCCACGGTTTTAAAGCTAATTACAACTTAGGAAATCTACAAATTACAGGTTTCTATGGCGACCACTTAGAAGGGTTTCAACGGGATACTATTGCTCCCGATGGTACTAGTGGCTATTACTTCCTCTCTCGCAGACTACTACAAGCCGGTAGTGAAAATGTCTTTATCGAGTTAGAAGAACTCAATCGTCCTGGGACTGTATTAGAACGGAAACAACTTAACCGAGGCCCAGACTACGAAATCGACTACGATCGCGGTACTTTATTATTCCGCGAACCGATTCTTCGTACCGATATCGATCGAACCGGACAAGTGTTGGTACGTCGGATTGTTGTTAGCTATCAATATGACAGCGAAGACTCTGACGGGAGCATCTATGCTGGTCGTTTGCAATATAATCTTTCCCGCAAACTTAATCAGGAAAGTTGGATAGGAGCAACTTACATTCAAGAAAATCACGGGGTGCGCGACTTTCAACTCTACGGCGCAGATGCGCTGATTGCTTTGGGTGACAACGGTAAGTTAATCGCAGAATATGCCCATTCTACGAATGATTCTGATGTTGTGGGAAAAGTTAGAGGTGATGCTTACCGTTTAGAAGCTGAAGGAAAGATTGCTAATGGAATTCAAGGTCGAGCCTATTATCGCTTTGCTGATACGGGTTTTGCCAATAATGCCACTATCAGCTTTGTCCCAGGACAAACCCGTTATGGAGCGCAGGTTACAGCTAAACTCACCTCAACTACCAACGTCAGAGCGCAATACGATCGCGAAGACAATTTTGGGATTGCTCCCCAACCCTTAGACACCTTTGAAGAACTATTTGCACCGCGTTATGAGGCGATACCTGGTAGTAAGGTTAATAATTCCCTGACAACGATTTCTGCTGGGATTCAACAACGTCTGGGTAGCGCCACTATCGATCTCGATTGGATTCACCGTCGTCTGGAAGACCGTATCCCCGACAGTACCCTAAGTAGTAATTCCGATCAACTGCGATCGCGTTTTTCAGTTCCTCTAGCTAAAAACCTGACTTTCCAAGCCCAAAATGAACTCAGCTTATCTTCCCAAAAAAATGCTATTTACCCAGACCGTACCATTTTGGGGTTGAATTGGGCGGTAATTCCTGGTGTCAATGTCAGTTTAGCCCAACAGTATTACAGTAGTGGTCAATATTCGGGTAATTCCATCACGAGCTTGAGTGTCAACGGCGAACACAAACTCGGATCGGATACTACCTTGACTGGTCGTTACTCAATTTTGGGTGGTGCTAACGAAATGACTACTCAAGGAGCAATTGGGATAAATAACCGTTGGACTATTGCTTCGGGATTGCGACTGAACGTTGCTTACGAACACGTATTTGGCAACTTCTTCGGACGCACTTTGGCAGGTCAACAATATGCCCAACCCTACGCCTTTGGTCAAGCTGCATCTGCGATCGGATTTGATGGTGGCGATAGCTACAGTGTCGGGCTGGAATACAGTGATAATCCGCAGTTTCAAGCTAGCGTCCGTTACGAACATCGTTCTTCTTCTGGTGGTAGTAATACAGTAATTACCGCAGGTGCTGCGGGTAAAATTTCTCCGGCTCTCACAGCTTTAGTACGTTATCAACAAGCTGGTTCTTCCAATCAAAAGCTTTCAGGATTGGGAGATACTGCTAACCTCAAGTTGGGTTTAGCCTACCGCGATCCCAATAGCGATAAATTTAATGCTTTATTGCGTTATGAATATCGCCAAAATCCATCAACTATCCCTGAGACTATCCTGTTAGGAAGTGGTACGGGTTCTCAAGACCATACCTTTGCTTTAGAAGCGATTTACGCTCCTAATTGGCAATGGGAATTCTACGGGAAGTATGCTTTGCGTAACAGCACATCTTACATAGCTAACGATTTAGCCGGTACTAGCACAGTAAATCTGGCCCAAGCACGCGCTACCTATCGTTTGGGATATAGCTGGGATTTGGTGGGTGAGGCTCGTGTAATTAGTCAGTCTAGTTACAGTGAGACAGGCTTTGTTCTTGAAACAGGCTACTACCTCACGCCTAACCTGCGCGTTTCGGCTGGTTACGTTTTTGGGAAAGTTAATGACCGAGATTTTTCTGGCACACGTTCTGCGGGAGGTGCGTATTTAGGCTTTACGGTTAAGCTCAACGAATTGTTTGACGGCTTTGGACAACAAAAACCTGTAGCGCGCCAGCCACAGGAATCGGCGATGAAAACTTTGGTCGGTAAACTCAAGGCTGCAATGAGGGGGATGCAAAGGCGTGAAATATAAAAGGGTTATTTGATGTAAAGACGTTGAATGAACCTCTGTTACGAATTTAACCCTTTCTTGTGGGAATACTATTGTCGTAACGATTTTTATCCGCTTTGAATCTAGTGCAAAAACGTTTCGATTTTCATTCTGGTATTTGTATATTTATAAACTCAATATCATTACTTACATATTATGTATTTTTATTGGAACTAAATAATGAAATCTTTATTTAAGAAATTAAGAGCGATCGCCACAGTAAATATTGATGAAAATGATAAATTTTCTCTAACTGTGGACAATCCAGTAAAAAAAAATATGGAAAAGCCATTAACAAGTAGACGCCAAAAACTATGGCTCAGTAGCTTGGGCTTTTTTTTATGTATTTTCGGAACTAGTATCCAACCTAGCTGGGCTGAAGGCAGCAAAGAGTTAGTTTCTGATGGCGGATACAGACCTTACCTGGAATGGTCAGATTTACTACTGGCAGGTATTGTTCGGAAAACCATACTCAAAGTTTATGTTCAGCAAGGAGAAACAGTTAATCTTGGCTCTAGCGTGAATACTAGTTTCTCGAACCCACAAGATATTGTTTACCGCAGTCCCTTTGGTACTCAAAATGGCTCTTGTGATGTTCTGGCTAGTGGTTTTGGTTTTATTGACACCGTTACCAAAGAAACGGCTGGCCCTTTACCTAATGCTAATGGCTATACCCCTTGTACTTTCGTCGCTACAGAAACAGGTATTTACGAAGTTGAGTTTCATTCTCCGAATACAGCTGGTGCAAGCAATCCGCCGCCAACAGCTGCAACAGCGGCATTTCCTACAGGTAATACTCAATTTTCAGGGGTAGCTGCTTGGGATATCACAGTTCGAGATAGTAACGGTGTTGCCAAAAAAGGGCGAGTATTTACTAGCTATATTGCTATGAATATGGGGGCAAATGCCAGTGGTGGTACTCCCGTAGGACTCAACTCTAAGCTTTATATTCAAACCAAAGATGGGTATCGTTACGAAACTGACATGAATGGAGTCGATCCTTTTGGCTTCATCTTTTTTGCTAATAACCGGGGATATATTGACACAACAAATAACAGCACTCTTTATCATTCTGCTGGCGGTGCTAGTAATAATAGTTTGATCTTTCCCGGCAATGTGCAAGTTCAAAATCCAAATGTTTCTGATACTACAACAGACATTACCCACCTAGTTTTCTTCAATCGACCCGACACGGCAACTCTCAATTCTTTGAGTATTCCTATTGCCGCGACGATTCCCACAGTACCGACTTCGTTCAAATTCACTGGGGGTAATGGAGGTAGTGGGAACCAAACTTCTGTGGGTGTGGGAGGCAATTTTAGTTTCAATGCTGCCTCAACTGGTAGCTATCAAATAATTATTGACACCAACAATGATGGCATTTTTGACCCTAGTAGCGATAGAGTAATACAAAATGTGCTGTCTGTCGGATCAAATGTGGTGCTTTGGGATGGGAAGAATGCAAGTGGGGTAAATCTCCAACCTCTACCAGGAAATGCAGCATACAATGCCATAATCACAACACGATCGGGTGAATATCATTTTCCCATGTTGGATGCTGAAAATAATCCACTGGGGTTTAAAATCACAATGGAAAACCCTCCTGCTGCTTTTCCTAACCTTGTAGATCAAAATGGACAGCAGATTGGATCGACTACCGTTTATTACAACGACAACAACTATACTACCGCTAACGGCACGGCGATTAACTTAAATGGTACGGGAGCTACTAATCCGCGTAATGCTGCTAGAGGGATCAATAGTGCGACGGGAGAGCATGAATTTAGTAGTAATTATGGTGACTTTAAGGGAATAGATACTTGGACATATTTCCCAAGTCAAGCAATTCTTACTCCCTTGGTAATTACTACTAACACTCAAGCAAATGTTATAGGAACTAAATCTGTTCGCTTCCTCGCAGACAATGATACTAGTGGAACAGTGACTGTAGGCGATCGCATCGAATATACCATCACTTACTCCAACCTAAATCCAGGTAATAGCAATGCAATTAACTTTGCCATTAACGACTTATTA
The DNA here is from genome assembly GCF_034530895.1 of Nostoc sp. DedQUE08. Lineage (NCBI taxonomy): Bacteria > Bacillati > Cyanobacteriota > Cyanophyceae > Nostocales > Nostocaceae > Nostoc > Nostoc sp. DedQUE08. Next base: position 67,550 of record NZ_JAVRCD010000043.1, on the reverse strand, counting down.
CCCTCACAATTAACCTTTGTGAGTGCAGTGATTACTGCTGCAACTTCAGGGAATAACATTACACTCAATCCCAGTTACAACGGTGCTAGTGTTGTTGCTGTGACAAATTCTGGAATTCTCCGTGTAAATGATACGATTACCATTAAAATTACTGCCACAATTAATAATGCCAATGGCGGTAATCCAATTAGTAACCAAGCAAATGCTACTTTTAACACACCTGATAATCCTACAGGAACTGTTGGTACAGTGTTCACAGATGCAGACTCTGCTGGTGCTACCAATAATCCACCTACTCTTGGTAATTCGTTCTTACAAATTACTGATAATGGTGTAAATATCGGTAATAATCCTGCCAGTACGGCAGATGATGACCCCACTTTATTTACAGTATTAAATACTGTTAGTTCTAATCCTAAATTGCTGTTAATTAAACGTATTACCCGCCTCAATAACCAAGATTTAACTAATATTGTGGATGGTCGCAGTGACGTTGCTACTAATGCCAGTAACTATGTACCAGAACCTTATGCTACTGATGATAGCGATCCTAAATGGCCTGTTGGCTACTTGCGAGGATTAATTAATGCTGGCACTGTCAAACCGGGAGATGAATTGGAATACACTATATATTTCCTTTCCAATGGTCTTGGTAATGCAACTAATGTGAAATTCTGTGACTTAGTTCCGACTAATGTTAATTTTATTCCTACTGCTTTTAATGGTATGACTCCTAGTGATGGTGGCTTACCAGGAGCAGATCGAGGAATTGCCCTAGCTATTGGTTCTACTACACCTACCCTTTATCTCACTAATGTAGGAGATAGCGATCGCGGACATTTTTATACAGTTAATGAAGCAGGTACACCATCATACTGTGGTACTAACACTAATGGGGCAGTAGTGGTCAATATTACAGTCCCAAGTTTTCCCAATCTACCCGCAGCTACTGGATCTGGCACACCAGCGAATTCTTATGGTTTTGTCCGCTTCCGCGCTAAGGTGAAATAGTTTTAACCACGGCTAACTAGTGGAATTAAGGCCATTAGGAGAGTTTTGGCTGTACGGTAACAAAGCGATCGCAGTTTTGTAAAAATATCTTTTGAATAATCCGAAAAGCAATAACTTCAGTTTGGAGATTCAGCATATACCTACAAATAAGTCATGGTAAATATGAATCTAAAACTGAGATTTAAACCAGTTTCTCACAGTTGGGTTGCTCTACATCCAAAGCCTAAAGGGGTAATTCAATTTATTGCTGGGGCTTTCTTTGGTACATTTGGCCCTATGCTTTTTTATCGTTATCTGCTTCAATCTCTATTTGAGCAGGGATATACAATTATTCTTTTGCCATTTAATTTTACTTTTAACCATTATCTAGAAGCTGGTTTTCTCATGAGAGAACAGTATGAAATTCTGCCAGAGCTTGTGAAAATGGCAAGTGTTACAGGATATGATTATGAAGCTTATCTAGATGATAAAAACTTTTCTTGGATTGGACATAGCCTTGGCTGTAAATATATCTCGTTGTTAGAAGGATTTACTGCTCTACCTCCAGAGCCTCAAGATAGAGAACAGTTTCTTCGGAAGCTATTATTTAAAACTTCCGATGAGTCAGAGATAGAAAGTGTAATTGCAGACATTAACATTCTCTTTGATGAACTAATGCGGAAAAGGGATGAAGTTGAAAAATTAATTTTTACTTATGTAGGTCGGAAAATCAAAATTAATAGTGTTTTCATTAAAGGACAGGTTTCTATCCTCTTAGCACCTGCCATTGCTGACACAGGAAGCGCAATTCGTCCTCAATTTTTAGCGGATATCATCGACAATCTTGGTTGGGGTGTGAAACCAACTGTTGAAGAAACTCATTATTTAATTAAGGATAGTGGGCTATTTAATATCATGGGTTTAGTCTGTTTCAAATCAGACAATATTGCTAAATCAACCTGTGAATGGTTTACTAATATTCTGCAAAAGCCACCGCAAGATTTTCGCAACACTGTAACAGGTGGACATTTAAGACCTTTAGGTATTCAGCTAACTAAATATGTCGTTAATCTTTTTGATAAACCGTTAATTGAATCAGTGCAAGAGCGAAACAAAGCATTTGAGCATAATGTAATTCAATTGCTTGAAGAATTGAAAGAAAAATCAAGATAATGGGCATTGGGCATGGGGCACAGAGGAAAAACTTACTGTAACTTCTCCTCTGCTCCCCTGCTCCCCTGCTCCCCTGCTCCCCTGCTCTCCTGCTCCCCACTCCCCACCCTTAACCCTTTTTCATGACAATCCCAACTCTTCTGGAAAACCGAGCATGATGTTTAGGTTTTGGACTGCGGCTCCTGATGCGCCTTTACCCAGATTGTCAAGACGAGCAACTAGCAAGACTTCTTTGGTGGTGTCATTGGCAAATACAAAAACCTGAACAATATTAGTCCCGTTCAGTGCGATTGCATCCAGAAATGTTCCGTCTCTGAGCAGTGTAGAATCTTGGAATGGAGCAACCTGTACGAATTTTTCACTTTGGTAGTAGTCAGCGATCGCTTCATAGATAACTTTACCTGATGGTGGATTATCCAAAGTTGCCAGTGGTAAAGGTATCTGTACTAGCATCCCCTGCTCAAAATCTCCCACAGCTGGTACGAACAGCGGCGGTGATGCTAGCCCTGAATACTCATGCATTTCTTTGACGTGCTTATGCCCAAACTGCAAACCGTAGATTCCATAAGGATAGAGTGATTCTGCTCCGGCTTGCTGCTCGTGGAAGCTATGATACTGTTTAATCAGATTCTTTCCGCCACCAGAGTAACCTGACACTGCATTAACGGTGATGGGAAAGTTACTGTTCAGGAGTCCTTTAGCAATTAACGGACGGATACAAGCTAAAAATCCTGTGGGATAACAGCCCGGATTGCTGACAAACTGCGCGCTGGCGATTTTCTCTCGCTGTCCTGGATTTAGTTCAGGGAAACCATATACCCAGTCTTTAGCTGTGCGATGGGCACTACTAGCATCAAGGATCTTAACCCTATTATTACTGACTAAGCTAACAGCTTCACGAGCCGCATCATCAGGCAGGCAGAGAATGATAACATCAACAGCATTGATTAGTTTGGTTCGCTCATTTGCATCTTTACGTTTAGATGCTTCAATGCTAACTAACTCGATATCATCCCGTTGGTTCAGGCGTGAGTATATTTGTAAGCCTGTGGTTCCTGATTCCCCATCAATGAAAATCTTCGGTTTAGTAGTCATGCGCTTTTTATTATGTGAGAGTGATATTTTGACAAAGTAAGAGTTATTTTAACGAGCGATTTTTGAATGAAATTAACCTGCTTTCACCATCCACACCAAAAAGCTCAGAATTAGTTCGATAGGAGGAAGAGAATAATCCATTAAATCAATTGTGACTGTTTGACCCTCTAGTTTCAGAAATCGCCATTGGGTTCCACTGCTTACAGTACCGTAAACTGCTGTTAAGGGTTGTTCTCTTGCTTGATTGAATCGCTGTGCAGCTACCATTTCTGCAATGCATTGTCCCAATCCAGATTTTAAATCTGATTTTTTCGCTTCAACTATGACAATTGCAGGTGCTTCCACCGTTAATTGTTCAGGTGAACGGCAAAGTAGGAAGTCACATACATCGTTGAGTCCAATACTCGGATCAACGTTAAACTCTTCCCCTGAAAATACGCTAATTGTGGAATTGAAGATGCGTCGCACTTTCAGTAAGATAGGATTAATTATCGCCTCTGAACGAGCTTTTTCTGTATCTACTGCGATCGCCCACGGTAGATCCTCTAAAATACCTTGCAGTCTGAAGCTTGGAGTAATGGGTTCAATCGAGTCTGGGAAAAAGCGGACTCCTTCGACAGTACTCAGATGAAAATCTTGTTTCACTCGGTCAATGTTAAATTGACTGTAGGGCATGATAAATCAATACTCCATCCATTTGCTTGATTGTAATAGTATTTGTTCCTTCGCCTTCCCCGTTTCAGGATATGGATTTCGCTTTAACTCGTTTTTGGATTGGCTATTCCTCCCAAGCTAGAGTACGTTTCACTGCTTTTTGCCAAGTACCAAATTTGGATAAGGGGAAATCACTCTTCGGCTCAAACACACGCTCAATTTGCCGTTGTTCCACTAGTGTTTCATAGCTCTGCCAAAATCCTACAGCTAAACCTGCCGCAAATGCTGCACCCTGAACGGTCGTATCGCGCATTATTGGGCGTTCAACTGGAATACCTAACACATCAGCTTGGAACTGCATCAAAAAATTATTCTCGCAAGCACCACCATCTACGGTTAATCGCCCAACTGGAGTACTACTAGATGCGTTAATCGCTTGCACCACTTCCAGAACTTGATAAGCGATCGCTTCCAACACGGCGCGAACTAGATGCTCTGGTTGTACACTGGCGGTAATGCCGAAAAAAGCTCCCCTGGCGCTCATATCCCAATAAGGTGCGCCCAGTCCACTAAATGCTGGCACAAAATAGACTCCGCCATTATTTTTTACCTGATTGGCCATCGCTTCAGTTTCAGCAGCAGTTTTTATCAACTTCAGGCGATCGCGCAACCATTGAATACAAGCACCACTAGTAAACATACTACCTTCTAGAGCATAGCCGACATCTAAAGTATCGCTGGTATTTGCTTGTGTCCATGCCACTGTCGAAATGAGTTGATGATGCGTTCGCACAATTTGAGCGTCTGTGTGAGCTACTAAAAAGCTACCAGTACCATAAGTGCATTTTACCAAACCGGGGCGATCGCAGCCATGACCAAATAGAGCCGCTTGCTGATCTCCCAAAATGGCCGCGATCGGAATTTCCGCACCCAACAAAGTCGCATCGGTAACTCCAAATACTCCTAAGCTCGGCTGAATCTGGGGCAAAATATGCGCTGGAATTTGAAACAGATCCAGTAAAATCTCATCCCACTCACAGGTTTTGAGATTCATCAACATTGTCCGGCTGGCGTTGCTGTGGTCAGTGGCGTGGACTTTTCCACCTGTGAGATTCCACAACACCCAGCTATCAATAGTGCCTGCTAAGACATTGTTTATATCGATACCAGTAACATTATCTAATAGCCATCTGAGCTTAGTAGCTGAAAAGTAAGCATCAATGATTAATCCGGTGCGATCGTAAATTTCATCAGCGTAGCCTTGCTCTTGTAACTGGTGGCAAAGGGGAGCAGTGCGGCGATCTTGCCAGACGATCGCTTTATGGAGTGGTTTACCAGTAGTTTTGTCCCAAATTAAACAGGTTTCGCGCTGTACAGTTAGTCCCAAGGCTGCGATCGCTGATGGTACAATCTGGGCATTTGCAATTGCGGTTTGCATTACCCAACAGGTATCTTCCCAGATTTGTTGAGGGTCATGTTCTAACCATCCTGGCTGAGGATAATACTGAGTTAATTCTTTATATGCCTGCCCAACAAGCTTGCCGTCTGCGTCAAATACAAAGGCGCGGTTGCCTGTCGTACCTAAATCTAGTGCTAAGATATAGCCCGATGATAGAGTTTTTTTGCCAAGTGTGTGCATAACCGCTTTTAATGTTGCGTAGGCGTAGCCCAACCTAGACATCGCGATTTTAGCAATACGCCTTCAATCACATATACATTATTTTGGGTACATTTTGAATTTCCTGTTTGGATAGCGTTACGTCTCTGTAAGTTTAAAAAGCTACAGGTTTATGCAAATTTGTACTTAGCACAATGGGTATTGATGTCCGTCTCAAATCCCAGACCTTCACAACATTACAAGACGCTGTGCATTTGAATTATGTCTAAGTAAGTATATTGGCACAGTAAATAATTATCAAAATGCTGCTTTCAAAGGAATATTACACACAAATTCATAGAAGTTTTAGAATTAAATTTATGTGGCAATATACAAAGTGTCACCTTATTCAAGTCTGATTATGATACTCATGTTTTATATTTTGCATATAAAAATTAATCATAGTAACTCAATCCGGTTCACCAAGATGTGAAAAATCATCATAAAAATACAAATCGCCATCTTCACAAAAGACTAATTATTAGACCTCTTACAAAAATCCTTTAATCACCTCTCCTCTTATGAAGGAGAGGGGGCAAGATTTTAAGTTTCCCCCTAATATATCGGGGGATTAAGGGAGGTCTATTCGACTTATGCAAGAGGTCTATTGTAGCGACGGCGATTAATCGCGTCTCTTGCCTTAACCAATAGTATTGATAGTAAACCTGGTGAATATAGATTTTATTACAATTAATTATCCTAACTCGATCTAAAAACTATGGATTTAAAAGTTAAAACCATCAAAATATAACAAAGTCTCCCCATGTTAAAAGCTAACCAAAATCAAAATGCACTACTAGCTCTGTTGTTACTTGTGCCAGTTCCAAGCATTGGTATTGCAACTCAGCTATATATACTCCCTGGCTTCCAAGGACATTTAGTAGCTTTATTAGCTAAAATCTGGTTATTACTAGTACCCATTATTTGGTTGTTATTTGTTGATAAAGAGAATTTAAAATTTGAATATCCTAAAAGACGCGATTTATTCGCTGGAGTTGGATTAGGGCTATTAATGCTAGGCATCATTTTGATTGTTTATTGGCTGCTGGGCGCAAAATGGATAGATATTGAATATGTTCGCGATCGCGCAACACAAGTTGGATTGAACAGTTTTGCAATTTACTTAGTAGGTGCAGTGTATTGGATATTTGTTAACTCTTTACTTGAGGAATTTGTCTGGCGTTGGTTTGTTTATCGTAAATGTGAAATTTTGGTATCAAGTCCTTTAGCTGTAGTACTGTCTGCACTATTTTTTACGATTCATCATGTTGTTGGTTTAGCAGCTTACTTTGACTGGCGTGCGACAACATTATGCTCATTGGGAGTATTTATAGCAGGGGCGGTTTGGTCATGGTGCTACTTAAATTATTGCTCGATTTGGCCTGGATACATCAGCCATATTTTTGCAGATATAGCAATTTTCCTGATTGGCTGGCAACTGATCTTTGCTTAAGAAAAATGTAATCAATCAACATCTCTCAAGATAATATGTTTTTTTAAGTCGAAACTGATTCTACCTTCTTCTTGTAATTTCCCCATCAATCGTGTAATTGTTACTCTAGTGGTACAGCAGGCGCTAGCAATATCTTCGTGAGTAAAGCGAACATTTAGGCGAGTTCCCTCTGGTACAGTTTCACCCACTTCTCGTTTCAAAAGTTGTAATAGATGCTGTAAGCGATCTTGTACTCGCCGTCTACCAGAAATAGCTAAAAAAGATTCTGTTTGCTGTAATCGCTGCTTAATTTTTGGTAGAAGTGTATGACTCAGTGTTGCAGAAGCTGATACTTCTGCTACATAAACTGACACTAACTCAACATCAGCAAGCGCTGTTGCTTGGTAAATGTCTAAAGATGTCAAACTAGAACCAAAAACCATTCCTGGTGTTGCCAATCCAATCAGCACTTCTTCACCCGTTTCACAGTAGGTACTGAGTTTAACCAAACCCTGAGAAACATACCAAATTGCTAATGGGTTGAGGGGAATAGTTTCTCCTTTATCATATTTATGTAGGGGGCGATTGTTGAAAATGTCATTCTTGTCTTTAACTTTTACTGATTCTAATTGCTGACGCTGGGTTATATTACGCACCATCCAGCGCAGAGAAATTGCCTTACCCTGCTGATTGCGGACAACTGTTACTGTCAAAGCTGCATAAAATAACTCGCCATAACGTTGTTGCAAACGTACCAATAACTCTTGAACTTTGTCTGATTGCGATAGCTGTATCAGTTCGTTGCGAACTTGCTGACGTTCTTCTAGAAGGACAAAGTTAACTATTGGTTTTCCCAGTAAAAAATGCTTGGAAACATTCAACAACTTAGCTGCGGTGAGGTTAGCTTCTTGGATAATTCCTTCTGTATTAGTCACTAAATAGCCGTCTGGCGCTAACTCGAATAAATCTTGGTAGTAATGGCGCTCTGCTTCTAACCAATTCCGTGTTTTTATTAGTTCCTCGTTTTGCTGATAAAGTTCATCTGCCGCTAACTGTGCTACCTTTGAGGTATTATGGAGTTCCTTAAAAGCTTCTGGCAACAAATCAGGGGAAATCCAAGGTAATAAACTAGCAGTTTGGTATAAATCTGCTAAACGCTTGTGCAATATTTCTGTACGTTGGACAAATTTTTCTATGTTCACTTTAAATTCCCGCTATTTGCTTGCAAAAGTTAAGCAAAAAAACCTAGTAAGTAAATCTTTGAGAAAATTGCAGTATACTTAATTTTATTGAGTTATAAATTTAATAGGTTGTAAATTGCAATTTTCACGTAATTGAAGTAATAAAGTTAGATTTATTTTGGGTTTTTGACAATTTTTATCATATAGTCGCTACAAATGAGCCAGTTTTTAAATGACACATATACCATTCAACCTAAATGCTTAAAGTAAATTGAATCTAGCAAATTACAAAGCATCCACTTATATATTTATTTAGCCAAAATTTTACTGGCTTTTGTTAAGTATTACTTCTACCATTGGTGGTAAAATTCTGTTAACTTAGCTAAATACGAGTACCAAATCTGCCATCTAAGATTATGCTAATTTTTGACTAAACTGATAAGTAAGTCAAAATAATGACTAGCAAAGAGCAGATACTACACTCGGAAAACCCTACATTTCAACTTTAATTTTTGACTATTATTGTTGAATCCGCTTTGTAATTCCCCCAATAAATAATTTAGTGCTAATAATAATTGTTTCCGTTTATTACTAAGAGGATGTTTGGAAAGCTATGTTTGTTATCCAAAGTATCTAATATCACCCCTAACCCCCCGATGTATTGGGGGGGGGAAATAGTCTCTTAAAGCCTCCTTTTATAAGGGGGGTTGGGGGGTAATGTCAAAATTTAATATGCTATACGACACTTTTCAAACATCCTCTAAGAATAACTGATAAGACTTTCCCCAACTTCCATCACAAGAATTAAGCAACTACTACCAAAGATATAGAATCTAAGTTAAGTTTGTGGGTGATTCTGAATACTTTGCCTATTAATAAAATTCATAACAAGATTCCCAACTTCTTTAAGAGGATGTTTTAAAAGTATTATTGCTAACACCAAAAGCTTAGAAATCTAAACCTTACTCCTTTGTAGGGGTTAGATTTCATGTCTACGCTAGGTACTTCTCCTTTAGCGAAGACCTTCCAATTTCTTTAAAAAGTTGGGAATCCAAGCCTTTCCATCTTCAAATTCATTATAAAACTATCTGACACGGGTAAGAGTAAAACTATTGAGAACAAGCAATGGTCGAACTTCTATATCTAGAATTGCAAAGATAAATATTAATAAGTTAAAAAGGTTTGTATAGCCAATCACATCTGAACTTAATAATTATCCGTCTCTTTAGTTAGAGGATAAATGAAGTAGTAAGCTGGTGTAATTTAACAATGCGTAACAGCTAATCAACGCGCAAGTTACAAGGAGTGATGAGTGAGGTGTCAATGCAATAAAATCTCATCACTCCTTTTTACTTACATCAGTTTATGAGCCAATAGGCTTGGGTTAGCCCCAAAAACCTTAAACTATGTAGTAGCGCTAGTAGGTTGGGTGGAGGCTTTGCCAAAGCCAACATTCTGATATATATTGGGTTGCGCTTTGCTCCACCCAACCTACCTTTAATGCACAATTTTTTTGCTTGCCACGCCACTACAATTTTTCTTAACTGAACTGTATTGGTTTATGAGCTACTAACGAATACCATCATTATCAATGGCGCTGTAACTGCCGCTAGGGAAAAGCCCCAACCAAGGGTCAGAACTAGGAGTTAAAAATAGTTGTCCGTATACTTGTTCATTGAGCGCTTCCACACTCCTTGTTTGCTTACCCTGCATAAACCATTGATGAATTTGGCTGTGCAGCATATATTCATTTCTGACTGTATCTAAAGCCATTGTGGCTTCAAAATTTTTCACTATTATCGGCAAATTATCTGCTTGAGTGTTGGCAGATTGAGATTTTTTAGCTCTAATTAGAGAGATGCTGTTTCGATCTAGCTTGACATCGGCGGCATAGAGTTGAGCAATTTTGTCCCAAACTTTCTGGTCAGTAATTTCAGCTAAGGCGTTTTGATTCCGTTCAGCATCAGACTGGAGAGCAGTTAACATTGGCGTTTCAACTCTCATTTTAGAAACTGCTAGAGAGCTTGCTATTTCTGCTGTCGGTGGTTGACTGCGATTGCTCGGAATTTCTACCAACTTAGGGGGAGACTGGATACCCAGGCGGGATAAATCTGCAACCCATTGGCCTTGGATAGAATTTAAGCGATCGCTGTGGTATTTTCTTAAATAAGACTCGCGATCGCTTGGTGTAAGTTTACTATAATTTTTTACTGCTAATTCAGCCTGCTCTAGCTGCCGCAAAAATGCTTTGGGACTATACAACCCTGGAATAGCATCGATTGGACGACCTGATGCATCCAATACATAATGAATGCTATTGCCTGTAATCGTTCGCTCCAACTTGCGTCCGTCGCCAAAATCAATAGTTACTTTGGGTACAGGACGCACTGATTGCCAATGCAAAATGAAACGGTCTTGAAGCAGTTTAGAAATTTCCACATTCGGATACAGTGCTACCCTGAAGAACCTACTATTAGCACAACTCAAATCTTGATCCAGCCTACCCAATAACCGCAGAGATAGAATAGGTTTACCACTGGTTCTAGCAGCAGCTTTGGCTTGTTCTATATCAGTGTACCAATACAAACGAGAGGCGTAACAGTCCCGTTGTTGACAAAGTTCATCTAAAGCTAGCCGAAGTGCAGGGGAAGGTAGAACTGCTTCTGAAGAAGCGGTATTTAACGTATTAGCATGGGATTTAAGAAATACTTCTAACCCTTTTGGGCCCTATTTCCGAAGTACAGAAACTTCTTGAGATAGCTTGGAGGTTTCAGCTACAGGAGTTTGAGCATCAGCTATCTGCACAAAACCGAAGCTGACTAGCATGAGTGCGAAAGGATATTTGCAGGCTCTAAATTTCATATATTTTCAGATATTTTCAAGAAAAATAGGGGGTGTGAATGAGGAGCATCCGGTTTTGGCAACAACAAATAGAAACAATTTGGTTGACACTCTTAACATTCCACTGTAAGCCAGAAATTTTAATCCTAGCGTTTACAGTAGTTTTGTAGATTTATTTCATTAAAACTTCAACGAAATAATTACGAGTTTGTCTGTATTTTTACTCATTTTTCATATCTATTTGTTATTTGAGAATAAGTGAAATCAGCAAATGCGATCGCTAAATCAATAAATGCGATCGCCAAAATAACATTATGTGTACACACAAGTCGAATTACCCCCTTAATCCCCCCTTAGAAAGGGGAAAAATCTAGTTCCCTCCCCTTTATAAGGGGAGGGTTAAGGTGGGGTAAAACCTTGGGTTTTTCAGCTATTTCAGACTTGTGTGTACACAGTATCCTTTTAGGCTACGCAGGGTACACAAGTACTAAAAATCTTATCGCTTAAAGAAAATTAACCGTTTTTATACGCAGATGAATATATTCTCTGCGTATTTTTTATGAAAAAAAGATTCATCCCAATGTATATTTCCGCATTATTTTGGGAATCATAAATCGAGGAAGCATGATAAACCGCAAAATATGACTTCCTGAAATATCACGTAACTTTTAGAGGATAATTATGTCTAAACGCAAGTTGCCCAAAGGCCGTAGTGTTAGTTCAGTTGCTATAGAACCAGAAGTTGCGATCGCAATTCTTGGGTTATTTTCTGCTGCGGCTGATGGTGAGGGTATTTCTTCCACAGAAGAATATGCTTTGAGTGAATTTCTCGGTCGGGTTGACTTATTTGAAGATTACTCTGAAGAAGACTTTGAAGAATTGACCGAAAAAGTCGTCAGTTTGATTGAAGAAGAAGAACCAGAAGATTTAATCGCCCAGTCTATCGAATCCTTACCCAATAGAAATTATCGCGAAGCTGCATACATCACAGCTATCTTAGTAGTAGGGATTGATGAAGAAGTACCCGAACACGAACAAGATTATATTTCTGAACTTCAAGAAGCCTTAAATATTTCAGACGAACGCGCACAAGAACTCATAGACGCAGTGTTCGGAGAAGAAGAAGAGGAAGAGGAGTAATATTTATTGACTTGCAACCTCAGTCATCTACTATCTTTAATTTGAGGTTGCTAATTTAGAATATGAAATAATTTTGTTTGGGTTAAGTTGTTCAGATTCCCGGCTTCATGAAGAAGTTGGGAATTTTGCATTGTATCAAAATTAACATTTGTCAGATAAAAGTAAAATATCCTTGAGCGATCGCCATTCAACTTTCACATCACGTTATCATCGGATCTTGGGGAATTTCCGTGCATAACTCGATAGCATCTATGACTGCCTCTCACTCCGAAACTCCATCTACCAAGCCCGATGCAAGTACTTTTATTTCTGACCATCTACAGGTGGATCGCAGTAAGCTAAGTCAAATGTACTTGCATTATGTCGAGACGAAGGATAAATATCCTCACGCGGTATTGCTGTATCGGGTAGGAGATTTCTTTGAATGCTATTTCCAAGATGCTGTAAAACTAGCGCAAGAATTGGAATTAGTTCTCACTAGTAAGCAAGCTGGGGAACAAGGACGGGTGGCGATGTCTGGTGTTCCACATCACGCTTGGGAACGCTACGCGACAATGCTAGTAGAAAAAGGCTATGCAGTAGTAATTTGCGATCAAGTTGAAGATGCTTCTGAAGCTGCTGGGAGATTGGTGCGGCGGGAAGTAACGCGCATTCTTACCCCCGGTACTTTGCTAGAAGAAGGAATGCTCAAATCCAGTCGCAATAATTACTTAGCAGCAGTAGTAATTGCCGCAAATCATTGGGGTTTAGCCTATGCAGACATCTCCACAGGGGAATTTCTTACCACTCAAGGTAGCGATTTAGAACATTTGACCCAAGAATTAATGCGCTTGCAACCTTCAGAGGTGTTAGTTCCGACAAATGCGCCCGATTTGGGTAGTTTGCTGCGTCCGGGAGAAACTTCGCCACATCTTCCTGAGTGTTTGCCACCATCATTTTGTTATAGTTTGCGATCGCAACTTCCCTTTTCCCAAGGTGAAGCTAGACCGAGATTATTGCAGAAATTTAAGGTGCGATCGCTCGAAGGACTCGGTTGCGATCGTCTTCCTCTCGCCGTCCGTGCGGCTGGTGGTCTTCTGGAATACCTGGAAGATACTCAAAAAGAAAACCCTGTCACTCTTCAAAGACTCCGCAGCTACACTGTCACCGACTACCTAATTGTTGACAATCAAACCCGCCGTAACCTAGAAATTACCCAAACCGTTCGAGATGGCACTTTTCACGGTTCCCTACTTTGGGCGTTAGATAAAACTAGTACAGCAATGGGTGGGCGTGCTCTGCGGCGGTGGTTGTTGCAACCCCTACTCGATATTAAAGGCATTCGGGCACGACAAGATACCATCCAAGAATTGATGGAAAATACGCCCCTACGTCAAGATTTGCGGCATTTATTACGGCAAATTTACGATCTAGAACGCCTCACCGGAAGGGCGGGTTCTGGTACAGCTAATGCTAGAGATTTAGTAGCTTTGGCAGATTCCCTCTCACGCTTGCCGGAATTATCCAACTTAGTAGTTGAGACGCGTTCTCCATTTCTCAAAGCTTTGCAGAAAGTCCCAAGTGTGTTGGAAGAATTAGCACAAAAGTTACACGCACATCTTGTAGAATCGCCACCTATACTAATTAAAGAAGGTGGATTAATTCGCCCCAGTGTAAATCCCTTGCTGGATGAAAGAAAAGCGACTGTAGAAGCAGACCAGCAATGGATTGCCAATTTGGAAGTTGATGAGAGAGCTAAGACAGGAATTTCCACCCTCAAGGTAGGATTTAACAAAACCTTTGGTTATTACATCAGTATTTCTCGCACCAAAGCTGACCAAGTACCCGCTAACTATATCCGCAAGCAAACTCTGACCAATGAGGAACGTTATATCACCCCAGATTTGAAGGAACGAGAAGCCCGAATTTTGACGGCGCGGGATGATTTAAATCAGTTGGAATATGAGATTTTTACAGCATTGCGAGAAGAGGTAGCACAAGAGGCGGAAGTAATTCGCAATCTGTCTCGTGCAGTGGCGGCGGCGGATGTGTTGTGTGGTTTGGCTGAATTGGCGGTACATCAAGGTTACTGTCGTCCCGAAATATTGCCAGGGAGGGAGATAAATATTGTTGATGGTCGTCATCCGGTAGTGGAACAGTCTTTACCTGCGGGGTTCTTTGTGCCAAATTCAACGCAATTGGGTCAAGAGTCATTAGTCATTAGTCATACCCTGCAAAAAGGCGAAACGCCTATGTCATTAGTAGATGACCAAGAACAAATAACAAATGACCAAGGACAAAAGACAAATGACTATCCCGATTTAATTATTCTTACCGGGCCAAACGCCAGTGGCAAAAGTTGTTATTTGCGTCAGGTGGGATTGATTCAGTTAATGGCACAAATTGGTAGTTTTGTACCAGCAAGATTTGCCAGATTGGGAATATGCGATCGCATTTTTACCCGTGTCGGTGCAGTAGATGATTTAGCAACTGGTCAATCTACCTTTATGGTGGAAATGAATGAAACCGCAAATATTCTCAATCATGCCACATCTAGGTCGCTGGTATTATTAGATGAAATTGGTCGCGGCACAGCAACATTTGATGGTCTTTCCATCGCTTGGGCGGTAGCAGAATACATAGCAGTGGATATTCGATCGCGCACAATTTTTGCCACCCATTACCACGAGTTAAACGAACTGGCTAGCATTATCCCGAATGTGGCTAACTATCAAGTGACAGTGAAAGAATTACCCGACCAAATTATCTTTTTGCACCAAGTTCAACCAGGAGGTGCTGATAAGTCTTATGGAATTGAAGCGGGGAGATTGGCAGGTTTACCAGCCGTAGTTATTCAACGGGCAAAACAAGTCATGGGGCAAATTGAAAAACACAGTAAGATTGCAATGGGGCTGCAAAATCTTGATGGATAAGCAAGTTTGTAGTAAGGACTTTAGTCCTTATTTTCTAAGCACTAAAGTGCTTACTACAAACCGAGGTGTTAATTACTGCCGAAAAATTTCTACTTTTTCTAACACCACTTCTTGATTTGGACGATCTCTAGTTGTAGGCACATTCGCAATCTTGCTGACTATATCTAGACCTTGGACAACTTCACCAAAAACACTGTGATTGTTGTCAAGGTGAGGCGTTGGTGCTTCTGTAATGAACCATTGCGAACCATTAGTACCGCGTCCGGCATTAGCCATCGACAAGATACCTGCACGAGTGTGTCTCAATTCAGGATGAAACTCATCTTCAAATTGATATCCTGGGCCACCAGTACCCCATCGGCTAGCTGTATCTAGATAACGACTCAGAGGATCGCCACACTGAATCATAAAATCAGGGATGACCCGGTGAAAGCGAACTCCATCGTAAGCTGGAGTTCCCTTACCAGATGCACCAGTTTTAGGGTCTTTCCAGTCGATTGTTCCAGTTGCTAGACCGACAAAATTTTTGACAGTGTTAGGAGTTCGCTCTTCTTCCAAACGAACTACAATTTCACCCAAGGAAGTAATTAAACGAGCGTGCAGTGTTCCATCACCGGGAATATTAATTTCTGGAAAGTTCATTAGATATCCTATTTTAACCAGTGCCAGTATTTGAACTATACAAGTTTATCAGCATTCAAGTTACCGCCTTTAGACATGAAAAAAAACCTGAATTCAAGAAGCAGGAGGTCGAAGGCAGGAAACAGGAGGCAGGAGGAAGCCACCCTTATAGTGGAATTGAAGCAAGGACGCTTTATACTTTTCTGCGAGACGCTGCGCGAACGCGCTGCACGTCTGAGTATAATTCTTTCTTTAAACGTGGCTCTAAACCCAGAACTAAAGTTTTAATTGATACTCCTAACCTCCTGCCCCCTGCCTCCTAACTCCTGCCTTTTAGTAAGGAAACTTGAGCCAACAAATATTTTACTCTGGTAAATTTATCGCTGGATTCCGGCTAAAGAATCCTCTAGGGACTAGCTTAAAGCCAACTTCGTGAACAGGCATCACCGGCCAATCTTCCGATCGCGGAATATGAGTTACGCCCATTGTGTACCACAGTACGATATCTTCACCCATCAAGGCTTCATCGTCTGCAATATATTTTGGTAAACCCTGTTCGGGTTGAGTTTGGTTGGGATAATCGCCGCCAGCATAAAGTTCAGTAGGTTTATATTTTGTTACCCAGAGGTGATGAGTCGCAAATTCTGCCCTTTCCCGGATTTTTGAGCCTTCTACAGGGAAAAATATCGAGTTTCCACCAGGCATCAGCATATATCCAGGTGCAGCACCGAGAGCATTCTTTTTGTCTGCACTAACAATCATCCATTCTCGACTGCTTTTCATATCCAAATCGCGCACAGCAGCCGTTTCTTTGACTAGTGGGATTTCTGCAAGTGCGATCGCATTTCCTAAAGGATTTTTCTCATCCATCGGCAAAGCTTTCACATTCATTTCCATCACAGAGTTAGCCTGACCATCAACATCGAAATCTAGGCGATAATTGAAAAAGTGCTGATGATTTACTCCAAAGATATTCTGAGCAATTAATCGACCATAGGAATCATCATCAAATTGCTTGTGGGCAGCCGTTCCCTGCGCCAATACAATACCAGTTAATTCATTTTGGACTTCCAAAGTCCCATCTTGGTGAAAGATCCAATTGATGCTGTAATCATAGTTATCAATGGCTACTGTCATCTTCATCACTAATTCTCGACTGCGACGGACATCATTACGCTGAGTATTATATTCATAATGTTTCCACAGGATTCCGTTGTCGCGTTCGTAGATGCCGATAACCCCTGGTATTTGATAAGGTTCTCCCTGCTCATTAGCAAATACAGCATTTAACAACAAGCCATTTTCCGGAATTTCTTTACCTAATTCCATCGTATTTGCTAGTAAACCTAAGTTGTATTCTCCAACATCAAAGGCATTTTTAAATGACCAAGTAGGCTGAGGATCGCCATAAGGTACTACCATTTCTGAAAGGCTAGCGCGGTATAAAATTGGTCGAATATTTTCCCCATCTTTGTGCGTCACTTGGTAAAGCATTAATCCATTACGAGGATGCATTGAATAGCGAAACTTCCAACCTTGCCAACTAATTTCATTGTCTTCGATCTGGAAACTTCTACCATTAGGTTGGAGTATTTTTAATGCTTTAAGTGGTGACAGTAATTTACCCAATGATTTGACATCATAATTCCAGTTTTCTTGAGAGAAAGGTATGTTTTCTCTATCAACAAAACTGGCAATTTTACCCGTATTCAAATTGACTGTTGCTAAAACTCCTTCAATCGGACTACCGTAATAGTTCCAGCCTTTACCTTTGTAGTAAGATAAGCCGCGACAAAGACGATTACCTGTTGCTTCTTCCTGTTTGCTGAG
The DNA here is from genome assembly GCF_034530895.1 of Nostoc sp. DedQUE08. Classification (NCBI taxonomy): domain Bacteria; kingdom Bacillati; phylum Cyanobacteriota; class Cyanophyceae; order Nostocales; family Nostocaceae; genus Nostoc; species Nostoc sp. DedQUE08. Next base: position 50,024 of record NZ_JAVRCD010000043.1, on the reverse strand, counting down.
AATTCCTGGTGCCCACCAACTGATTTTAACTTGCTCAAAATCGGTAATTCCCCGCTTTTGCATTGCTTTTTGCCATCGGGGATCGGCTTTAACTATTTGAGTTGCTAGTTCGTATTCTGAATTAGCGATCGCAGGTTGAACGGACGGTATTTCTTTCCAAGAACTTAAGGTTTTGCTTCTCAGATCGACAATCCCTTCAAAGGTTTTGTTTTCTGAACGTTCATAGATTACCAAAAAAGCTTTTCGCCCAAAGACTTTACCAGGTGTAAAATTTAGAACTTCTTCTTTATCTGGTTCTTGTAAAGCAATAAGAGGAAAAGCTACCATTTCGCTCAAATTTTTTTCTCTTTGGATGACAGAAACAGCTGTGCTAATTTCTACCTCAGTTAGTGAAGTGAGAGGATGGGAAATCGAAGGCTGTTGAGCCGTTAATGTTTCCATTAATCCGATTGAGAAAGAAATGACAACAATGATGGCAATAGCTAGCCATAAAAAACGCTTTAGCCGCTTAATCATCTTTTACATTTTTACAAAAGACTTATAGTTATCTATTTCCAAACCTAAGATTGAAAACCGATAAATTAAGAGGCTAAAGCGAAATTAATTATAATAAAATAACTCCACTCTGCAAGTGGGGCTACAGTGTACACACAAATCGAATTACCCCCCTTAATCCCCCCGATGTATTGGGGGGAAACAAGAAAGAAATCTAGTTCCCTCACGCCACGTGCTTCAAGTCGGGCATTGCCCGCCCAACGCAGTGGCTCCCCTTTATAAGGGGAGGGTTAGGGTGGGGTAAAACCTTGGTTACTCAGCTATTTCAGACTTATGTGTACACCGTAGGCTTGTGGGGAGGGGAGCTAAAGCACAGCTTTGGCAGGGTGGGGTTTTGGGTATTATGCTTAATTACCTGGACATTATCTTACGCCGAAACTAAACGGCGTAAAGATTCAGCACGACGTTTAGCAATAGAGTTATTTGGAGCTAATTTAAGTGCTTCTTCGTAAGCTTGTAACGCCTGAGTAGTTAATTTTTTCTTCTCATAAGCGTGACCGAGATTATTGAATCCTGTTACGTAGTCTGGTTTAGATTTGAGAGCTTCTTTGTACTGACGAATTGCTAAGTCATATTGCTCTTGGGTAAAATAAACATAGCCCAGCCCGTTGTAGATGGGGGCGATATTTTCTTCTCCGTCTTCTTCAGCTGCTTTGAGAGCTTTTTGAAATAGCGCGATCGCTGGAGAATACATTTTTTTTTCTGAATAAATACTGGCTAACTCATAATATTCTTGAGTCGTACCCTTTTCTTTCTCTAACTTCTTTCGCAACCTGGCAAAAGAGCCTTCAACCTTGCGAGTTTTGAAAATCTGGCGAAAAACACTCACGGCTGCAATTGTGAGTATCACCACCAAAATTGAGAGATAAACAACGGCTAGACTGTTATCCATTACTGCAAATACAAATATTATAAAGTTTGTTATTTGTCATTTGTCATTTGTCCTTTGTCATTTATTATTCGTTTATGACTAATGACCAATGACCAATGACAAATGACCAATTTACGGTAAACCCCAATATTGAGACCGTTGCTGGAGCCAACCTTTTTCTAAATAACGAGCGATCGCTTGATTCACATTTCGTCTAAACTCATCGTACTGCAATCCCTTGGGCATGACTATAGATAAGGGTTCAGTTGATAACTTAGTTGGCAGTAACCGATATTGAGGATATTGTTGCACCCAACCGCTTAGAACACTAGCATCTGCGGCAAAGGCTATTGCGGCATTATTTTCTATTTGCTCTCGCGCTTCTTTATAGGAATCCACTCCTACTAACTCGGCGTTTGGTAGATAGTACCGCACTTTAGCAATGGTACTGGAGTTATTGAGTACGGCAATTTTTTGTTTTGATAGATCGCTCAACTGCTGCACAGAGGGATCTTTTGTAACTAATACAGTGCCATCCAAATAGTAGGGAACACTGAAACTAACTATGCGGGCACGTGACTCGGTTGCTGTGACTCTAGCGATCGCAAAATCAACTTTCTTGTCTAAGACTACAGAAAGGCGATCGCGATTCGCTACAGGTTGAAATTTTACAGCTTCGGCTTTACCAACCAAGTCAACTGCCAAACGCTTGGCCAAGTCAATTTCTAAACCTTGCAAATTCCCGTTGTCATCTTTAAATCCCAAGGGACGCAAGTTATCTTTCACGGCAACATTTAAATAGCCCCGTTGCTGAATTTCTGACATTTGGGCAGCAGATGCAGTTAATCCCGTCCCTACTAAAGAAAAGCAAAAAATCCAAAATATAGTGGCGGATAATACCAGATGTAACCGAGTAATTGTTTGCCGTCTGTTACATCTGTTATACATCCCTCACCACCTTTATCCTTTAGCTTGAAGTGCCAATTCAGCAACTTTGCCGAAACTAGCTGGATCGAGGACTGCCAATTGCGCCAACATCTTGCGATTTAGTTGGATATCAGCTTTTTTCAAGTTACCAATAAACTGGCTGTAACTCAAGCCGTGTTGCCTGGAAGCAGCATTGATGCGGGTGATCCAAAGGCGACGAAAATCGCGCTTTTTCTTTTTGCGATCGCGGTAGGCACTCCGTAGCGCCTTCATCACTTGTTGGTTGGCAGTTCTAAACAGAGTTGAATGGGAACCGCGAAAACCTTTAGCTAGTTTGAGAATTTTATTGCGGCGTTTGCGAGCTACATTACCGCGTTTTACCCGAGTCATAATTTATTTCCTAAAATACTTACAAATATGGGAGCATCAAGCGCACGTTAAGTTCATCGCGTTCGTGTACAAGCGCACTCTGACGCATACTACGCTTTTTATCAGAAGATTTGTGTTCTAAAAGGTGGCTTTTGAACGCTTTACGACGGACGATTTTGCCGGTACCGGTGGCACGGAATCGCTTTGCCGCAGCTTTACGAGTCTTTAGTTTAGGCATGGTCTAGCTTTGATTCGACACGATCCATTATTATATACTATTAAAATTGCTATAACTGCAATTAAATAAAGGATTTAGCCAACAGCGATCGCTGTAGACAAACTTAGCTTCACTTATGGATGAGGTCAATATAGTTGAATATGACCCACGTTGGGCGACTTTGTTTACAGAAGAAGCCGAGCGGATTTGGCAGGCACTAGGCAATGACTTAGTTGTAGAAATTGAACATATTGGTAGTACCGCAGTACCAGGAATGGCAGCCAAACCAGTTATTGACATTCTGGTGGGAGTGCGTTCCTTGGTAAATGCAAAATCTGCTATTTTGGCTTTAGAATCCTTGGGATACGTTTATTGGCGTGAAAACCCGCGTCCTGGACAGATGTTTTTTGTTAAAGGAATGCCACCATACGGAAAGCAACGTACTCATCATGTTCACATAGTCGAGATTGACAGCGAATTTTGGGAGCGCAAGCTATTTTGCGACTATTTGAGAAAGCATCCTGAAGAGGCGAAACGCTACGAAGTTCTAAAACGCGACTTGGCGGCAAGTTTTCGGAGCGATCGCGAAGCTTATACGAATGGTAAAAATGACTATATCCGTGCTGTGATGGTCAAAGCACGGAATGAGGATATGGGAAAAAACCAAAGCCATTGATTATTTAGCTTTTTTCAGTAGCGTTGGCTTTGGGATCTAAAATTATTTGCGAAGTGGATTTATTCACATGGTAAATCCAAGATTGCTCTTTAACCTTGACAATCACTTCCCAACCTTCTACGGGGTCGTACTGCTGGGTGCAGACTTCGCCAAAGTTGAATTGACAGAGATTTCCAAAGGTTTTTGGTGTAGTTTGAGTAATTTTTAAATCAGTAATTTCCACCCCAGAACGGTTTGAGGCATCGCTCAAAATTGCATCTGCGATCGCCTTCGGCAATGTTTGTGAAGTACTCACTTTCGGATCTAAAATTCTTTGCTTTCCAGATTTATCTACATGGTAAGTCCACGAATCTTGGCGGACTTTGACAACTACTTCCCAGCCTTCAATGGGGTTGTATTCCCTAGTACAAACTTCTCCAAATTTGAACTCACAGGGATTACCAAAGGTTTTCGATGTGACTTGGGTAATCTCTAATTCGCGTTTACGTACACCGGAACGGAAGGATGCATCTTTTAAAATTTTATTAGCGATCGTTTTCGGCAACTCGTTTGCTTGGGATTGGGATACTTGAGTGTTGTCTTGGTAAGGAATAGCACCAGCAGAAGTGTTTTCAATCAGTCCAAATCCACAAGATAGCAAGCTTGTCAACACCAGCGTCAAGAAAATTCCTCTGGGTGACTGGAAGGTACTTTTAATTACGGCAGATGCTTGGATGATGGATTTCATATATTATGTATTGATTGTTAAAAATTGAACAGATAATATTGCAATTGCAATCATAATTTGTTTGACGTTGCACTCTTAATTCAGTTTCTTTATAAGGAGTGGGGGAGCAGGGAAGCAGGGGAGAATAATTAATAACCAATGCCCAATGCCCAATGCCCCATGCCCCATGCCCCATCCTTTATACTTATTTACTCATTACCGCTAAATTCACCATACATTCAGGAAATTGGCGTTTTAATGCTGGAAACACCGGACAAGGCGCTTGTTCTTGTAAATTGTCTGGTTTACTCCAAGTAAAGGGGGCTTTCTGCGCCGCAGACATCCATAGCAGAAGCTTTGCTCGTGTCATGGCAACATAGAGTAAACGATACTCTTCAGATGTTTTCAAATTCTTTGCCACCTCCCATGCTTGACTAACATCCGGTATGATAGATTCTTCGTGGAGAGTAGCGCGAATTTGGGCGCGAGCTACTTCTGATAAGGTAAAATCGCCTAAAAATTGGCTTTGGGGAGGAACCCAAAATCTGCCAGGAATCAAGTTTTCGTGGAGAAAGGGAAGAAATACATAGTCCCAATCTAGCCCTTTAGCTTTGTGCATAGTGATAATTGTCAGTTGACCGCGACGGGTATAACGTTCTTCCGAATCCTCGGTTTCCACTGGTTCAAACCGTTCGGAACTAACAATTTCACTTAAAGCTGACAGCATTCCTCCCATCGAACTATTGCCAGCTATCTGCTGGTTTACCCGTTCTGCAAGTTTATCAGCAGTTGCCAATTCTGCTTGGTCATAATTTAAAGTCAGGGCGAGAAAGGAAATTAGCTGGTAAAGAGGCAATTCTAAACGAGCGCGGAGTAAGCTGCGACACATGCGAGCAGCTTTTTGTACTGTTTCTGGCTGGGGTGGTGCTAGGGGGCCAGGATACAAAAACTCTTCTGGCAGACTAGCAAGGGCGTTGAGGTCTTGGGTAGGAATTAATTGGCGCTGTACTAATGCTTCTAGGGCAGCTTTGAGGTAATCGGGGGAGTGGGGGCGATCGCAAAATTGCAATAATGCCAAAATCTCTTGAGGAACATGGGAACGGCGATCGCGTTCTCCCACATCGTAAAGTGTAATTTTATGCTCTTTGCACAAAGGTGTCAAAGCTTCTGCTAACCAGCGTCCTTGACGATTTTCTCGGACTAAAATCGCAGCACTATTTTTTGTTGGATCTTCACCAAATAACTCAATTACTCTTTGAGATAACAATTCAACGGTGTGATGAATATCGCGCGGTGTATAAAGTTCTAATCCTTGTCCTACGGGTGCGGGGTTAGCGTTAGCTTGCGGATCGCCAGCTTCCACAGGGCGAATTGTCTGTAAGCGAAATGGTACTTGTCGGTTGTCAGCAATCTGTTGTTTGTTGTTGGTTTTGGTTGTTGCTAACCACTGATTATTGATCCATTTGAGGGCAAAGTTAGCGGCTTCAATGATAATTCTAGTACTGCGACCAGCTCGATCCATCGTTGCCAATCGTTGGATGCGATCGCACTCTTCGCAAAATTGCCGGAAATAAATCGGATCGGCTGGAGTAAAGGTAGAGTTAATCGCCTGGTTAGGGTCGCCAACTCTGACTAAATTGAGTGGGGAGTACGTAGAGACGCGATCGATCGCGTCTGTATTCATCCCCTCATATTCTCGATTACTCGCTAAAATTTCTAATAACTGCGTCTGAAGAGGGCTAGAATCTTGAGCTTCGTCTTCAAAGACGGCGAATATTTGGTTTTGCTCGATGTGACGGGCACTGTCATTTTCTAAAACGCGCAGTGCGGCTAAAATCATATCGTCATAATCGATAAAATCACGCGATCGCATCAAGTTTTGATATTGCTCGTACAATCCCGCCGCTACACTCAAAATTGCATATTCATCTGTGGTTTGCTTACTCCACTCCCGCAACAATTCTGGCGATATCCCAGAACTTTTTGCTTCATGAATGACTGTATTAGCCAATTCTGGTAATACTTCTGTTCGCAGCACCGATTGACGACGCAACCTTTCTGTCTCTTCTCCATCAAATTGATGACCTTCCAATAACCGCAAATATACATCTGGATTATTTATAATCCATTGTTCTACAGCAGTTCTGATAAAGCGGTGACTTTGGGTTGGTGTAATTAATATGACATTTTCTAACTGCAAACCCGACAAATCAGAATGGCGGTTGGCAATGTTCAACGCTAGACCGTGTAGGGTATAGACAAAAAATCCTGTCTGAGGTAGAGATAAATCATCTCTTAAAAATTTACGAATCTTCGCTTTAATATTGGCAGCAGCAGAGCGAGTAAAAGTAACGACTACCAACTGACGGCGGGAGGATGAACGCTCATATTGACGGGCGATCGCGATCGCCGCCGCCGCCGCCATCCCAGTAGATTTGCCTGCACCAGGAACGGCTGAAATCGCCAAAGGCCCAGATTGCCAATCAGCCATTTGCTGCTGTCCAGGGCGGAGACTGTTGCGGATTGTGAGAATCTTTTCTTCCAAAGAAGGAATGAGCGATCGCTCAGACAATTCTGAGTCGAGTAATTCTTGAATAATAGGAGCAGTAAATTTAGAGTCGGACATCTTAAATTATATATTTTAAATAGATATTGAATTTAATTCCCAAACCGCAGATATGAATAATCTTCGGTGATTCTTAATCTCAAATTACTAACAAAATACTCCACCGTTCTTGTTTTAACTGTTCTAGTAAACGATCTGGATCAAATGCGTGTATATATACTTAAATATTATGTCAACCCCCTGACTAAACATATAACACTTAGTTAATTTGTTTAGTTAGGGGATTGTTAAGAAAGTTAAACTAGTTCTTTGAGTTTACCGTTCTTCCACAGTTGATTCACTAAAGATAGCTACGTACAACCATCCTGCTAAAATAGCTCCCAAGATAGGAGCTATCCAGAACAGCCAGATTTGCGAAAAGAGTTCTACACCTGCAAATAGAGCAACTCCAGTACTACGGGCAGGATTAACCGAAGTATTGGTTACAGGAATACTAATCAGGTGAATTAAAGTGAGTCCAAAACCAATTGCCAGTGGTGCAAATCCTTTAGGAGCACGGCTATCAGTCACACCCAGAATAATCAGCAGAAACATGAAAGTCATCACAACTTCAGTAATCAGGCAAGCAAACAGCGTGTAACCACCTGGAGAATGAGTACCATAGCCGTTGGTAGCCAGTGGGTTGAAGCCAGTCAGCGTAAATCCAGTTTTGCCGCTAGCAATCAGGTAAATAATCCCCCCAGCAACAATTGCGCCGATCACTTGAGAGAGGATGTAAGGTAGTAAGTCAGACCCCGGAAAGCGCTTACCTGCCCATAGTCCAAACGAAACAGCTGGGTTGAAATGACCACCAGAAATATGACCAAAAGCATAAGCCCCTGTGAGGACAGTAAGCCCAAATGCCAGGGATACACCTACTAATCCAATACCCAATGGAAAAGAAGTATTCTCGCTGATTTTTGCAGCATCTTCTGTGTAGGCGGCGGCTAGAACAGCACTACCACAGCCACCTAAAACAAGCCAGAATGTGCCGATAAATTCGGCCAAACAACGTTTCGTAAGAGACATTTTCAGAAAACTCCTTGTTCAGCTACAAACGAGTAATAGCTATGTTGAATAATGCTTGAGTCATTCCTGTCAACAGGAAATCCATTCCGTTTGTTTGGTTATGAAACTAAATCGAAAAAATAGTAATTTTTTTTCCTCAATAATTGTGGTCATAAAATATGAAGATACTGGAAAAGCTAAAATCCCAAAATAATGCTTAATAAATTAAGCATTTTGCTCTCATAATATAAAACTCATATTTGATTTTTTAAATATCCGTAGGGGAGCCAGTGCGTTGCGGTGAATCCAGCGCTGTAGGCGGGTTTCCCGCCGTCTTACTTTTCACGTTATGTGGAAAAGCCACGAAAAACCTAACCCCCTAACCCCCTTCCCGACACGGGAAGGGGGAAAATTCAAAGTCTCTCTCCTTTTAGGAGAGAGATTTAGAGAGAGGTTTTCCAGATACCGTGAAAAGTCAGTTCCCGCCGTAGGCGACTAGTGTTAGCGTAGCGGTAGCGACTGTGCGTAGCGTTACCAGAAGGGAGGTTCCCGACGCTCGTAAGCGTTGCGTTACGTTATGCGATAACACAATGCCAGTCCGCTCAAGTCGAGCCAGCCGCTTGCGGGGGTTTCCCCCGTTGTGCGGACTGGCGTAGGAAACCCGCCCACAGAAATGGCTACCCTACATTACTTAAATTTTTTCAAAAATCAAATCGTATTGGTATATATCTGTTGAGATTCTTGATCCAGTGCGTTCTATTAAAAGTTATTACGAAATTCAAATAATTTTTGTGCTTTATACACTTTCAGCTTAAAAAATTTGGGTTTTTCCTGTTACAGTCGTTACTTTGTGACTGTTCAGGGGATGTCATCATCACTCAAGATATAGAATTACACAAGTCAGCGAAAAATCAAGGGTTTAGGCAAAGCATTGCCAAGCCAGTGCCAAGTTCATGTTAAGAGAGTTAAAGCAGATGGGGCATTGACTAAACAAAAAATTGAACCAATGCCGCCATTTGCTATCCGCTGTTTGGACAGTCAAAACAAGTTCACATCACGCAGTTAGTTCTGTCTAAAATTAAATTTATTCGTCAATCTGCCAGGAATCCTTAGTTAATTCTTCATCCAGAATTTTCTTAGGACGCACAATGATAATAATTTGTCCTAGTAGAGGAATTTCTGGCTCATTTTCAAACCACTGAAAATCTAATTCACCACCATTTTCAACGACAAAGTAGCTAGAGACATCCCATTCTCGTTGGGCACGATCTACCACAACTACGACTGGCCCTGTTTGGGTTTGGGTTTGGATGGGGAAGCGATCGCTATTCGCTAAAATCACCACTGGATCTTCTGCCGCCAATAGTACTTGCCAACCTGGTAAGGGAACCCAAGCTTGCTCTCCAGAAAACTTTACCATCCGAAAAGGTTCAATTTCTGTCAGTATGGGCACAGCTTGCAAATCTTGGCGTGATAATGGCAACTCTCCTACTACAGGCAAGATTCGGGGTAACTGTTCTTCAAATTCCAGGCGGTAAAACGGTAAAATTGGCGCTGGACGCTGGGGAACGGTAGTAAAATCAGTCAGTAGTTGTTCGATTTTTTGCCTTGCACCTGGCGTGTGAGCAAAACGCAAACCTTTGGCAATTAGGCGCGATCGCTGTTGTAAATCTGCATTTTGGCGTGCCAGTTTCCAAACTTGGTGAGCAACCGCATCTCCAGGATGAGCAGAAAACCCTTCTGGCAAAGTGCGGAAGTAGGAGAACTCTTTAATTGCTTTTGCTATATCCCGTGCCTCATCAGCATCAACATTATGGACAAAAATCAGTTCGGCAGCAGCGGCGCGTTCTTCTTGAGTAAGTAAACGTAACTCGTATAAAACATCGCTGCCACGTGTAGTATAGTGCGATCGCGTTTCTTGCGATACTCCAAACTTTTCCAAAGAATTGTAAACTTGAGAACCAACAACCACCTGGTTTTGTTGAATCGGCTCAAATCCAGTCGCCTCAAAAATTTCTTGGGGGTTGTAACCGATTTTTAGCAACGAGGCGATCGCGGCTCCCCATTCCACCCAGTTGCCTTGTTTTTGCCTCAGCTTTCGGAGTAACTCTTGTGCTACATCGTTTGTAGCATTATCTTCGGGATTCTGAGTGTTGGGTGGTAAATCAGTCATAATCGGAGTGCAAGCTTCAACTTGAGAGGTTAATTAACACCTCATGAGCAAGTATTATTCTAATCTATACCCAGACCTACACCTCATCCACGATCAAAACTGCCATAGTTTTGCTGATTTAGTTAGTTTTTCTAGTGGAACATTTTTTCAGATATTTGGGCAGATAAATTTCCTCTGTAGCGTTCACTATTAGCGTTCTCAAATATGCAAAATAACTCCGTATAAACCCTTGGCGATTTTCGGCTATTCTCAACTAAACTTGGTATGGAATATAACAAGAGAGTGAATATTTAAAGGAAAATCTTATGGATAAACCCAATCTCGAAATTGATAAAGTCCAATCTCAAGTTATGACTCTCGAACGACCAAAAAAGCTGAAAATACTGGTAGTTGACGATGAGCCAGATAATCTCGATTTACTTTATCGCACATTTCGACGTGACTTTAATGTTCTGAAAGCTGATAGTGGGGTGAACGCTCTACAAGTTTTGGCAGCAGAAGGGGAGGTAGCAGTGATTATCTCCGATCAACGGATGCCAGAAATGAAAGGGACTGAATTTCTCAGCAAAACTGTACCTCAGTTTCCCGATACAGTAAGAATAATTCTCACTGGATTTACTGATATAGAAGACTTGGTAGAAGCAATTAATGCCGGACAAGTTTACAAATATATCACCAAGCCTTGGGACCCAGGGGAACTGAAGGCAGTGGTGCAAAGAGCAGCCGAAACCTACGACTTGCTCAAGCAACGTACAGAAGAATTACGCCGCGCTCATGCTCAAATGGCGTTGCTGAGTGTTTTGGTACAGGTAACTCAAGCCGCTTCTAGCTTAGAAGAAACTCTCGCTCCCATTGCTAGGGCTGTGAGTGAAACTTTTGGGGCAGACGGCTGTATTTTACAACTTACAGATGGAAATACTCTAATTGCAACTCAAGGAACTTACAGCTATACAGGTACAATAGAAAATTGGCTATCCCTTGACCCACTAACCAGGGAAGCGATCGCCACGGGACAAATGCAAGTTTCCTTAAATGTACTTAAAGACACTAAATTAGTTGATGCGATTCACTACCAAAATACCGGCGTGCAAGCACACTTAGTCATCCCAATTAGCTACCGCAATCAACTTTTAGGTGTATTGTCGCTACAGTGGAAACAACCTTGCACTTTGCGAGAAGATGAATTAGTGCTAATTAATTTATCAGCGCAACTGGTGGCGATCGCTCTGACTAGTAGTCACTCTCATTAAGGTATTGTGTAGTTGTCATTAGTCATTTGTCCTTTATCCTTGGCAAGTGACGAATGACTAGTGACCAATGACTTATTGACCAATGACTAACGAAATTCAGTCCATTTTTAACCGTATTGCTCCAGTTTATGACCAGTTGAACGATTGGTTGAGTCTGGGACAGCATCGAATCTGGAAGGAAATGGCAGTAAAATGGAGTGCAGCTAAACCAGGAGATACTGCATTAGATTTGTGTTGCGGTAGTGGTGATTTAGCTTTACGTTTGGCACGGCGTATCGGAGCAACAGGACAGGTGTATGGAGTGGATTTTTCCCCAAACCTGCTAGAAAAGGCTAAAGAACGCTCACATTCGCAGTACCCGCAACCTGCTATCAGCTGGGTAGAAGCTGATGTCCTCAATTTACCCTTTGACGACAACCAATTTGATGCCGCAACAATGGGCTATGGTTTAAGAAATGTTAAAGATATTCCCCGCAGTCTCCAAGAGTTATACCGGGTTTTGAAGCCGGGAGCTAAAGCCGCAATTTTAGACTTTCATCGACCGAGTAATCCTCAGCTACGCGCCTTTCAACAGTGGTATCTAGACGGTTTTGTGGTACCAGTTGCCAATTATTTAGGCTTAAAAGAAGAATATGCTTACATCAGTCCCAGCTTAGATCGCTTTCCCATCGGTAAAGAGCAAATAGAGTTAGCTCATCAAGTTGGTTTTGCAGTTGCCACACACTACCCCATTGCGAACGGTATGATGGGAGTGCTAGTGCTTAGTAAGTTAGGAGTTATTAGTTAAAAGTTATGAATTATGAGTAGTGATAAATTCTCATTGAAAATTTATCATTCCTAACTCTTAACTCTTGTACAGACGCGATTAATCGCGTCTCTACTGTTAACTCCTAACTCCTAACTTTAAATTCCTAACTTTTTTAATTCTTCCCTTGGACTGGTCTCATCTTTGGCTTTATGTGTCTCCCCCGGTACTGGGTGGAATTATTGGCTATTTCACAAATGATATAGCCATCAAAATGTTGTTCCGTCCTTACCGAGCAATTTATATCGGTGGACGAAGAGTACCCTTCACCCCTGGATTGATTCCCCGCAACCAGGAACGTCTGGCTTTGAATATTTCTAAGACAATCATGGGGTCACTTTTGACACCGCAAGAATTGCAAAATTTGGCGCGGCGTTTGTTGCAAACAGAACGCGTGCAATCAGCAATTCTTTGGTTGTTGCGGTTAGCAATTGAACAAATCAAAACAGATAAAAACGAGAAAAGTGCCAAAATTGTAGCGGGAATTTTGCGGGATTTACTAGGGGAATCTTTGCCACGATTACTTAAGGTTTTAGCGCGGCGTGAAGATTTTTTAGAAGCGCAGATCAATCAAATTTTTGACCAGATATTGCTAGAATTTCAACTGAGTGAAGAACAAGCTACACGGCTTGCTGATTGGTTGTTGCAAGTAGTTTTACCGCCGGATCTTTTACGCCAAACGATAGTTGATTTTTTGACAGATCGCACGATTCAAATTATCGATGAAGGCTTCCGCGAAAAAACCAGTGGAACTTATTGGGTAGTAGCAAATTTGTTTGGCTTACGTAATACTCTTACACGGTTACGAACTTTTTGTTTGGATGAAAAAGAGGTTGCTAATACTCGCTTGCAGGAATTGACTCAAGATTTGCAAATGCGCGATCGCATTCGGAAATTACTGCAAAATTTATCATTACAAAATTTGCCAATGGGTACGGTTCGTCAACTCCGAAAAACCACCCGCGAAAGTGTCCGCCATTACCTGCAAAATAGTGGCAGCGATTTTTTACAAGGATTAACTGATTCTGTTGATTGGGAAAATATTGCTGTAGTCTTGCTGAATCGTGTTAGTACTTCACCAGTTGTCAGTACTTCTTTAGAAGTCATGAGTCAAGAATTAGCTCTAATTTTAGAGAAGTATTTGGAAAAAGATTTAGAAGCAATTGTGTCGCAAGCAATTCCGATTTTGTCAATAGATCAAGTGATAGTCGATCGTGTCAAATCAACTTCACCTGCTGATTTAGAAGCTGCAATTGAGGGAATTGTCAAAAATGAATTGCAGGCGATTGTAACTTTAGGTGGTGTTTTAGGTTTTGTTGTTGGGTTATTCCAAACAGCGTTTTTAGTTTTAAGTCAATATTAATTTGTCTGTAAATTTGTATTACATTAGAGTTGCAAGTTCTGCCGATTTTGAAATGAGTGAAATTGAGCGATTGCTTAACTCAAAATCTGCGTCAAATCCAGCACAAATCCAGGCAATACATCCTCTCCTGATAAGCTAGTAGGCGATTGCAAAACCTCAATATCCTGTCCTGGACGGTAAATTTCTACCTGTTGGTTTTGCGAATCGATCAGCCATCCTAAACGCACACCGTTGTCAATGTATTCCTGCATTTTTTCTTGCACTGTCTTTAAGCTGTCTGAAGCAGAGCGTAATTCTACCGCCAAATCTGGAGCGAGTGGTAGGAATTTGTCGGGGTCTGGATTCAGGGCTTCTAATCGCTCTCGGCTGACCCAAGATGCATCTGGAGAGCGATTTGCACCATTGGGGAGTTTAAAACCCGTTGAAGAGTCAAAAGTTAAACCTGTGCCATCAGCGTCAGCCCAATTACCTAAGCGCTGTGTCAATCTACTATTTCGATTTCCACTTTCCCATCCAGTTGGTGGCATGATAATTAATTCTCCCTCTGCTGTGCGCTCAAGTCGCAAATCTCGATTATTCTGACACAGTTGGAAGAACTGCTCATCTGTTAGTTCAATGGTGGGGCTAAGGTTCAGAATCAGGGCAGTCATAATTGCCTCTTAATCTTGCTAACTGTAGCGTAGCACTTGGTTGACATACTAGGTTATCTATTTATCGAGATGAGGTTTTAGCTCAGTATATAAATTGGAATAAATTTTATAAAAGAGTAAAATCAATTTTTATCAATCACCGCAAGGTGTGCAGATAGTTCATCTTCTTCATGGTTCGGTGTACAGTTCTGGTAAACGGTGAGTCAGCATCGGTGAGATGGTCACAAACCAACCAGCAGGGATGCAATAACCTGCATACTCAATATCTTTAAGGACGCCACGATTATAGGCATACACTGGCGGATACAGCCTTTCTGCTTCTTTGAGGACGTTGGTTAAATCTGGAAGTTGTTTGAGATGGGACAGGTTAAGGGGATTATTTCCCACAACTGCTAATTGTTCTTTACGCAGTTGCTCTCGCCATTCTGGATGATTACCTAATTCAAAAATTACCCAACTCAGCAAAGAGGCTGTCGTCTCATGTCCAGCAAATAGTAATAATAGTGCCTCGTTGATTATCTGTGCTTCGCTCAACTTATTGCCGTCTTCATCAACAGCTACTAGCAGCAATCCTAAAACATCTTTTGATTCTTCTAAGTTACCTTGCTCGATACGCTGTGCGATTTCTTGACGCAAGAAAGCTACTAACTTACCCCTAGCATGAACTAATACTATCGAGCATTTGATCGGCTAACTTCGGCTACTCCATAGACAAGTTATACAGTTAACTTGAGAACACCAAATTTCGAGTTCAGCACACCAAACTCCGAGTTGAGAACACCAAACTTCGAGTTCGGAACACCAAATTCTGAGTTCAGCACACCAAACTACTAGCTCAAAACACAAAACTTCAAGAACAGAACATCAAAAATACAAGCTAAATCAACGAAACCTTTGCTATATCCGAATTATGAATTCCGCGCAGCGCTACTAGTCTTCAACTTAGGATAAGCAATGCGTTTGTGATGAAATTGCTGCCAAACATCCACAAATATCTGGGCAATTTGTGACATCTCTTCCCGTTTTAGTCCTGAATCTACGAGTTGATTGTCTTGCCACTTGGCACGCAGGATATTATTGAGCATTGCTAAAGCTTGTTCTGTGGAGACATCTTTAACCGATCGCTTTTCTCCCCCAGATTTAGCCGATGCTTGCAGCGATCGCAGCGCTGCTTCGCAAGAATCTGCTAACATGACAATTCCGGTTTCCCGTGATTGGGGAATTGGGCCATCGTAACGAAAGTCTGCGTCGTCTACAGTTAAACTTGGATCTGACTGAGCCATTTGCTGGGCTTGGTGATGGAAATAAGCAATCAGCATCGTTCCCTGATGCTCTGGAATAAAAGCTTGAATCGCCGTAGGTAAAAGGTGTTTACGCGCCATTACCAACCCTTCACTTACGTGCTTTTTGATAATTTCTGCACTCTTCCAAGGATCTTTAATCTCTGTATCGTGTTTATTCGGCCCCCCCATTTGATTTTCAATAAAGCCAAGAGGGTCGTGCATTTTGCCAATATCGTGATATAATGTACCAGCCCTGACTAGTTCAACATTGCATCCTAATTCTTTTGCAGCAGCTTCAGCAAGGGTAGCTACAAGCAGCGTATGTTGAAAAGTTCCCGGAGTTTCAGTAGCAAGTCGTTTTAATAAAGGGCGGTTAGGGTTCGCCAGTTCTGCTAGGCGAATTGGGGTAACTAAATCAAAAACTTTTTCTAGATAAGGACTCAAACCCAAGGCGATAACACTCCAGCCTAAGCCGGATAAAGCAAATAATCCCGCTTCTTGGAAGACAATATACCAAGTTGAACCAAATATTTGACCAATTAAGATTTTAACAAACAGGTAAATGCCACCTTGAGTTAAGGCGATCGCAACGCCTAATAATGCCAATTCTTCACGCGATCGCAATCGGTGGGCAATATAACTACCTAATATTCCTCCTCCGACACCAGCTAAAAGCGCAGCCTTGCTCATATCCAAACTAATGCCTAATATCGGCCACAGCAGGCCGACAACTGTCAACCCCAAGGTGGGGCCGTAAAAGCTTCCTAACAATAAACCAAGGGCGCTCCAGGTGGTATAGGGCAATCCGATGACGATTACTCCTGGCACACTTAGAGTTAGCAATAATACTAATAGGCGATCGCGTTGTCGCAATTCGTAATCAATATGGCGTTCTACCCAGACAAAAATACCAATAGCGATCGCAATAATGCCTCCTAACTTCACCAACTCCTGCCACTTTACCTCCCGGCGAATCAGGCGATAATGCTCCAGCACCTCAAAGTCCCATGCAGTAATCTGCGCTCCTCTTTTGACAATCACCTCACCATGCCGTACCTTCACCATCACAGGTGGCACAACAGCCGCAGCCTTTTGAGCATTTTGTCTAGTTTGTTCTTCATCTTTTTGCAGATTCGGCTTGAGTACAGCTAACAACAGATTCTTTGCCAAAGTTTCAGCAGATTCTGGTACAAAGGTCTGTAATTGTAAACTCACCGCATCCTGTAAGATATTTTTTGGTAGTCCCTGTGGAATCCCTTGGGTGAGAATCCGTTCTGTACTCTGATGGATTCCCCATTGTGTTTTTTCCCATTCCACATCTGACAAATCTAAAAGTAGAGATTCCTCGTATACTGCTTCTGCACCAACAGTCTCTAACTGTAGAAGTTTGGCAGTGGCTTGGGTATATCTTTGGCGTGTTTGAGAAATTTTGCCAATTAGTAAAGACAAGTTTTTCTCAGAAGTTGTGAGACGGTAAGATTCTAGTTCTGCTACTCCTTGAGTAAAATCAGTGTTTTGAGAAAAATCTACTGGCTCTGTCTTTTTTGAACTCTGGGAATCAGATTTGGATGTGATGCGCGGCTGGCGTTTCTGATTGGATGAAGCGGTAGTTTGTCCGATTCCCTTCTTCTGCTGATTGTTACTATTTTCTACAGCCGATAGCAGTGCTTGCCATTCCAAGTCAGGACAAGAGCGGAGGTAACGTTGGCTAGAAATGGATAAAACTACAGGATCGAAAAAAGGAAAAGCTCCAGCAACAGCGCGAATTTCGTTGCCATCATCTAGAAGTTGTTGCAAATTTTCGTTAATTTTTTCGTTGATTCGCGCATCAAGCATCAACACCTGTAAGGAGCTTGTGCTGACGGCTTTGCGCTCGGCTTCAGTTTTTTTCCGATCTTCGATGCTAGCTGTGTAAGGCGCTGTAATCGTTTGGGGCGCGGGATGTCCTACTTGGAGTTGAGTCTGATTGTATAATTTATGACCAATAATCCCTGTAAGGGACACTACAGCGATCGCCAAAATCACCGAGTAACGCTGTTTATATGCCCAATCTAAACCGACTGTACAAATACTACTCTTAATCTTGACAGATTTTGCCTTTGACCTTAGCGCTCTTTCTTGTTTTCGGCGTTCGCTTTTCTCATTGGTTTTTGATAAAAATAGGAATACATTCTTGAGCATAGTCCTTAGAAGTTCCCTTCTATGGGTTTTACCTTTGGGACTTCTTATTAACTTTCCTTTACGGCGTAGTGTTTTGTACTGTCGCCGCCAGTGAGTCAATTGCTGGTTCAAGAACTGCAAAAATTGATGCATTTTCATTATCTCTACCTGCAATTGCCGACTTTGATAGCTCAAAAAAGACAATCATCAGGAAAGTTCGATCTGCGGCTGCAACTTGGTAGCGGGGGCTTTTTTATTGCTGATTTACCACAATAGCTAGCTACAAAATCAGTCCGAGGGTTTACTGAAAAATTCTAGTATATGAGATTAATACACGGTGGCGGAAGTTTACCTACTTTTAACCCCTTATCTGGTTAATTTAAGATTAACGCGACCGAATAACGCGAGGAGCTGCGTAAACTGAAAGCAAAGCCACCTCACATCCCTCCTCTGTTAACTCTTTTGGGTTTAAGGTAAGATTATACACTCCTGACCACACCCCCACAAATGCATCGGTCAATTCTAACACTTGGGAAAAGCTAGTTAATCCCCATACTGGAGAATTCCTCTGCAAGAGCAATTGCCAATTTACGGGAATTCCACCTATCCCGTTATATGCTCCCGACAAAGCACCAGTAATTGCACCTGTAGCCTGTGAATTTAGAAGCGTAGCACCTTGCAGTTGATAATTGTGATTGTGAGTAGCCTGTAAAACTGTTAGGCGAAAGTCTTCTAAGGTACTCAAAAAGCAGTAAAATGCCATAGCAATACTGTTACTGAGTTTTTCTTCCTTAGCAAACTCGGCTTGGGCTGTTGATAATCCAGCCCCTTGCTCTAATAAAGTCTGGACTCTTAATAATTTTTTTGGTATTGATGTCGGTGTTTCTCCGATAAAAGAAATTGTTTGTGGGATAAGAGTTAGAGGGTCAAGTTTTTCAGTTAGGGCAAGAGCGATCGCATATCCTACTGCTAGTGTTCCATCCCTGATTACTGGGTCATCCTCCCAGATTTTCAGCACACGCAGCAAGTTTTGTCGGAGCTTAATCGGATTTTCGTGAAAAAAAAGTGCTACTGGTAATGTGGCAATAATTATTTTTATCGAGATGTCATCAGTTGGGACTAAATGAGGAGATTCTTCTTGCTGACGCTCTATCCAATCATCTAAATCTAATCTACCCAAGGCAATCAAACTCTGGATACCCAGAATTGCTACTCTGCCTAAATCTGGGTAACTCTCAAACTGTACTTTACCACTAGGAGCTAAACTTCCTCCCAGGAATGCCCCAAGTAAAGTTCCTTTAAACCGACTTATAGGAGAGTAACGCATAAATTATGTAGTTAAAAGTGAGGAGTTAATGAAATATTACTAATTCCTAACTTTACTACCAACTCCTAACTCCTAACTCCTAACTCCTAACTCTTAAATGTTCTATCAAAGCTTGTAAGCCCAATAAGTAACTTTGAACGCCAAAACCACTTATTTGCCCGATCGCAACTGGAGCGATATAAGAATGATGGCGAAATTCTTCCCGACGGTAAATGTTACTCAGATGTACTTCCACTGTGGGCAAGTTAACAGCAGCGATCGCATCTCGCAAGGCCACACTTGTATGGGTGTATGCTCCTGCATTAATCAGAATTCCCTGATGTTGCCCTAACGCGCCATGAATACTATCTACCAAAATTCCTTCATGATTTGACTGCAAAGGAAAAACTTTCGCCTGTAATTTGAATGCTTCTTCTTCTAACAGGCGGTTAATTTCATCTAGTGTCAGCGAACCATAAATTCCTGGTTCTCGCTGTCCTAGCAAATTTAAGTTTGGCCCGTGCAGTGCCAGAATACTTAAGGGTTGTGACGCCGACTTTACCACTGTGGGGTTAGTGGCGACGGCGCGAGCGATCGTTCACAGGAATCGGAATCAGTTCCGGTTCCGGTTCAGCCTCTGGCCCTAATAGGCTTTCAATTAACCTACGAGCTAATTCCTTAAGCTTTTCCAGCACCTTTTCTATATAGTCCATGAACCGATCGCTCCTGAGATACTACCTCAATTTTTGATTAACAGGTACGCAGAAAAAAACATACTTTCGCACCTCTGGCTTCCAATCGGGCTGATACACAATCTTGCATTTGGGCCCGCATTTGGGACATAAGCCACTTCTAAAATTTAGCGTTGTGTTTTCCCTTACTTTTTAGAGTATCACACTTGAACCTAATGAACTGTATCCTATCAAGGATGGATATCAAGGGTCAAGAGTTAAAAATCGGACTTTAGATAGACTATTGAGTAGGAATTTTAGATTTTAGATTTTGGATTAAGAGAATTTTGAGATTCATGCCTTGCCCGTTATGGGCGAAATAAATCTCAAAGACACGCCTTTGTCGCTAACGCTACGCTAGCGTAAATCTAAAATCCAAAATTGTTTGACTTACCACTAGTTTTCTGTACCCTTTTTCTTTGCAGCGGTTGTTGATGATTTCGCAGTTGACTTAGATTTGGAAGTCGTTGATTTACTCGTTTTGCGAGTCGATTTTCCGGTCGATGTCTTAGCTGCCAACAAGTTCAGCGCCGCCGCCAGGGTTACATCTTCTACCGTTTGACCTTCTGGGATACTGACATTAGTTTTGCCATGCTTGATGTAAGGGCCATAGGGACCATCGTAGATGTTAATTGTTTCTCCATCTTCTGGATGCGTACCTAATTCGCGTAAGGCTGCCTTTGACTTGCTGTTGGTGGAACTGCGCCCCTTTTTGGGTTCGGATAATAGTTCTAATGCACGTTCTAGGTTAATTGTCAATACGTTATCAGCAGCTTTCAGGGAGCGGTAGTCTTTCCCCTCCTTACCCTGGTCATGAACCACATAAGGGCCAAAGCGTCCCAAACTTGCTTGAATTTTGCCGCCAGTAACTGGATGAACTCCTAATGTCCGAGGTAGTGCCAATAGACCAACAGCCATTTCCAGGGTAACGGTTTCTGGGGTAACACCTTTGGGTAGGGAGGCTTGTTTCGGTTTGGGGTTTTCGTCGGTTTTGTCACCCAATTGCACATAAGGCCCGTAAGCACCAATTTTCACATAAATCGGTTCGCCAGTTTCGGGATGGCGACCTACCTGGTCAGGGCCTGTGATTTTTTGCCGCAGCAATACTTCTACCTGTTTGGGGTCGAGGTCGGCTGGTGTCAAGTCTTTGGGAATTGAGGCGGTGATCACCCCCTCACCGTTTTCGACTTCAATGTAGGGGCCATATTTTCCAATGCGGACTTTGGCATCTAAATTTTCAAGTTCTACAGTCCTAGCTTTGGTGGCATCAATCTGACTTTCCTGCTCTTTTACCAGCGTTTCCAGTCCTTTGTCTCCCAGATAGAATTGCTGCAAGTAGGGTAGCCATTTCGCTTCACCTGTGGCAATGTCATCTAGGGTTTGCTCCATCTTCGAGGTAAAACTGGGATCGACAACGTCCGGGAAATGTTTTTCCAGCAAGTCGGTGACGGCAAAAGCGGTGAAGGTAGGAATAAGAGCGTTACTCACTAAATGGGCATAACCTTTGTCGATGATGGTGCCAATGATGCTGGCGTAAGTACTGGGACGACCGATACCTTCGCTTTCTAAGGTTTTCACTAAAGTTGCTTCGGTGTATCTAGCTGGCGGTTGGGTTTCGTGTCCAACGGCTTCCAGTTCTGTACAATCGGGGCGATCGCCCACTTTCAGATTTGGTAAAATTACTTCCTGGTCTTCCAGTGCTGCTTCTGGGTCGTCTGAACCTTCAACGTAGGCACGTAAGTATCCGGGAAATTCAATCCGTTTGCCAGAAGAACGGAATCCAGCATCCTCGACTTGCAATTGCACGGTAATTTGAGTTTGCCGGGAATCAGCCATTTGACAAGCAACAGTCCGCTTCCAAATCAAATCGTAAACGGCAAGTTCTCGACCGCCCAAACCAGTTTCTTGGGGGGTGCGGAAGGTGCTACCCGCTGGACGAATTGCTTCGTGCGCCTCTTGTGCGCCTTTGGATTTGGTGGTGTATTGCCGGGGTTGGGGACTGAGGTATTGTTGACCGTAGAGCTTTTCTACACAACTGCGAGCAGCTGCGATCGCTTGATCTGACAAATGCACCGAATCTGTCCGCATATAGGTAATATACCCTTGCTCGTACAAATTCTGAGCAACCCGCATCGTGTCACGAGCCGAGAGACGCAGTTTCCGGTTAGATTCTTGTTGCAGTGTCGAGGTGGTGAACGGTGGCGACGGTTTGCGCGTCACTGGGCGTTCTTCGATGTCGTTAACATTCCAGGTTTTCCCAGTTAGGCGTTCCTTGAGGGCTACCGCTTGTTCAACGTTTAGCAACAAGACATTACGACCTGCGGTAATTTGTCCGGTTGCGGCATCAAAATCGCTGCCGTTAGCAATTTTGGTTCCTCCCAGTGTTACCAACTGGGCAGCAAAGGGGGTTTTTTCCTTTGACAAACTAGCTTTCAAATCCCAGTATGTACCCTCATGGAAAGCGCGGCGTTGGCGTTCCCTAGTAACTAAAAGCCTCACAGCTACAGATTGTACCCGCCCAGCAGATAATCCCCAGGCGATTTTTTTCCATAGCAGGGGAGACAGGGTATAGCCGACAAGCCGATCTAAAATCCGCCGCGTTTCTTGGGCGCGAACCAACTGCTCATCGATATTGCGGCAATCTTTCAGAGCTTTTTTGATCGCCTCTTGGGTAATTTCGTGAAACACCATCCGCTTAGTCGGAACTTTCGGCTTCAGTAGTTGGTATAAATGCCAACTAATGCTTTCACCTTCCCGGTCTTCGTCTGTTGCCAGAATCAGTTCATCTACATCTTTAAGGGCATCTTTGAGCTGGGTAACAATTTTCTTTTTGTCTTTCGGGACAACATATACCGGTTCAAAGTCGGCGTCCACATTTACCCCTAGCTGTGCCCATGATTCCCCTTTGACGGCAGCGGGAATTTCACTAGCCGACTGGGGTAGGTCACGCACATGACCCATAGAGGCCTCCACCCGATAGCCTGCTGGCAGGTAGTTGCGAATGGTACGAGCTTTGGTTGGAGATTCGACGATGACGAGAGTTGACATGGAAATTTCAATAAAAAGAAGAGCTACTAAGCTAAACAGTCAAATTGAGGTAACTTTTACAAATTGTCAAGATAAATGGTCACGCTTAGGGCGGTGATTTAATCCTCACATAAACTGCCTGCTTGGGAGAAAATCCGCTGAACTTAATGCCCAGTCTGTCCCAGAGGATAAATGAGGATACGCTGGGTGTGAATTTCCAGCTATTTCAATCTTTAACTTATCTAACGCATAATTGGCGACTACAGTTTTCAAAATATTCTTTAATTGGGAAATTGGGCATCGGGCATGGGGCATTGGGCATGGAAGATGAGAAAGCAAGGAACAGGGAGACAGGGAGACAAGGTGACTTGAGTGAGTGCTTATAACAAGTCTTTCTCCTTATCCTTCCTCTTCACAATGCCCAATGACCCATGCCCCATGCCCAATGCCCCACTTTAATAAAGCTTGTGCCAAAATTAAACCAAACTTGAGAGGAAAAGCGAAGTAGCATTTATACCTATATCAGGAAAGCAAAACTATGCAACCAATTCGTCAGGGTGATGTTATCTTACTACCTGTGCAGCAGGTTGAAGGACAAAAAATACCTCACTTAACTTTGGCAGAAGGCGAAGTTACGGGGCATAAGCATCGCATTACTGAGGGAAACGCCGAATTATACGAGAAAGATAGCACACTTTATTTACGTGTGTTTTCAGAGTCGGCATTGCTTGCCCATGAGGAGCATAAAGCTATTTCTATTCCCCAAGGTGATTGGATAGTGAAAATTCAACGGGAATACGAGCCTGAAGGTTGGCGATATGTCGCTGATTGAAAAGTTAACGCCTGAGCAAGAGGCTTTGATTCCAGTTTATCGGGAGAAGTGGAGAGCGATCGCGTTTTCAACTGAGCGGATTGATCGTGAAAAAGCGGCCAAGGTGGTAAAAGCTGCTTATGTATTTGTGGGATTATCTAAGCCTGAGATTTTATTTTTTGATAGTCCCTATGCTGCTTGGGCTGCTATTAATGGTGGCTTGAAGAGCAAATTGGAATATAAGTTATATCAAGGATTATGGAAGTTAATTTTTGGTTTGCGTGAGATATATCAACAGCTACATATAGAAATTATTAATAAATTAAGTGCAGAATTTTCTAGCGATGCTTATATTTTATTAAGGCAAGATTTATTGTATTTAGGTATACCTTTAATAAATGAATTAGATGATACAGAGCAAGATGTAGCATCATTAGTAGATTGCTGTATTTCCCCTACAAAAATTCTTCTTAATGGAATTGATAAGGATTTTTGTATTTCAGTGTTAAATTGTACTCATAACTCAAGAAAATGGAATTTATTTCAGGCGATAATTAAGGATTGTGGTTGGATTTTTACATTTGAAAAAATTTGTATAGTATGCGATCGCCCCCTTCACCTGCGCTTTGACAATCAAAATCGCCTCCACGCGGAAGGCGAACCCGCAATAGAGTATGCCGATGGATTTAGCCTTTACTTCTATCACGATGTAACCTTACCTGAAAAATATGGTAAGATCCACCCTGAACAATGGCAATCTCAATGGCTTTTATCAGAGGAAAACGCAGAGCTACGGCGAGTACTAATTCAGGGTATCGGTTACGCTAGAATTTGCGAAGAATTGCAAGCTATTGAATTAGATAATTGGCATGAATATACACTATTAGGAATTGATAACAATGTGGATATCGAGCCGATTTATTTATTAAAAATGACTTGCCCTAGTACAGGGTTTATTCACGCCTTGCGAGTTCCACCAAATATGAACTCAGCGCGTGAAGCAATTAGCTGGGTAAATTGGGGCGTAGATCCAGAAGAATTTGGTGTGCAAACATAATTGCCTAAAGGACTTTCCCCATTTAGAAATTGTTCAAATAGGTAATGACAAGCCATTCATACTAGATGTCACATTAGCAGAAAGAGCATACTATAAATTCTTAAATGCAGTAGCTTGAGAGTTAATTATTTATTTTTGAGTAGTACAGTGAAGATACTACCATTTGGATAATTATCTTCAATAGTAATTGAACCGGAATGGGCTTCGATCGCCATTTTGCAGAAAGCCAATCCTAAACCAATTTGCGAAACTTCTGGTATCGAAGTTCCAATTTCATACTTCTCGAAAATGATTTGTCGTAACTCCAGACTTACTCCCGAACCAGAATCAGCGACTTGCACTTTTACACCGCCTGCTGCTAAATACTCTCCCCGTAGGGTAACTTGAGACTTGGACGGGGAGAACTTAATGGCATTGGAGAGCAAATTATCCAGCACTCGACGAAAGATAACTGCATCTATTGCAACAATGCCACCAGGTTCGGGTAGTTCGCGTATCAAAGTCAGGTTCTTTTGATTTGCGATCGCCTCAATATCTGCCAATGCTGACTATACACAGCGTACAAAGGTCTACTTCTGTGTAATTGAGAACCATTTTCCCAGATTCCAGCTTTGCTACGATCAGCAAGCTATCGATCAACGATTGTAGTTGTTGTCCAGCAACTAAAATTTGATCTACTTTTCTTTGATACTGTTCAGATGACAAACCTGACAACCGTAGAATTTCTGCGCCTAAAACAATACTGGTAAGTGGATTTCGCAGATCGTGCACAATCATATTTACCATGTCTTCTCGTAGTTTGAGCAATACTTGCATGTTGTCGTATTGCTGCTTAATCCGCAACATGGAATGAACTCTAGCTCGTAATTCCACACCATTGACTGGTTTACTAATGAAGTCATCTGCACCCGTCGCCAGACATCGAGCCAAATCTTCTTTATCGGTTAATGCTGTCACCATAATGATTGGCACTGCTTGCCATTGTGAATCGGCTTTGATGCGTCGGCAAACTTCCATCCCATCGAGATCGGGCATCATCACATCTAATAAAATCAGATCGGGCTGAAAACTATCGAGGCGATTTAGAGCTTGTTGACCACTAGGAGCGTAGTATAACTGGTAGTTTTCACCATCCAGCAAGGTTTCAACAACATCAAAGTTATCGGGTTCATCATCGATTACTAAAATAGAGAGTTGACTATCCATCGAGAATTTCCGTTACCTTCGTAAAAGTTGTTGAATTGTGGTTACAAGCTGTTTAAGTTTTACGGGTTTGGTCAAATATTCGTTAGCTCCAGCTGTTAAACAAGTTTCGCGATCGCCAGGCATAGCTAATGCCGTTAGTGCAATTATGGGAATATGCACAAATTGGCGATCGTTACGGATGCGGCGGATTGCTTCTAACCCATCCATTCCCGGCATTTGAATGTCCATCACTATTAAGTCGGGGCATTGAACTCTCACAAGCTCAATAGCTTGTTGTCCATTATTTGCCAAAATGAGATGATACCCTCGACTTTCAAGATAGGCAGACATCGTATGAATATTTGGTTGATTATCTTCTGCCAGCAAAATCAAAGGATTCTCCAGAAAGACTTCTGGCACTACAATTAGATTTGGCGAGTCAGAAGGGGCAGGATGTTGTAGTTTCTCTATAGTTACCTGAAGTTGAGCGCGGGTAATCGGTTTGACCAGATATTCAAACGCTCCCTGAGCCAGCCCTTTACTATGCTCATCCATAACTGAAATGATGATCGTTGGAATATCTTTGGTTTTTGGATTGGTCTTGAGTTGATTTAGCACCTCCCAACCCGATAGATTCGGTAGTTGCAGATCGAGAATGATTAAAGCAGGTTGAACTCGCAACACTTCTTCTACAGCTCCTTCACCTTGAGAATAGATAATGGATTGCATTCCCATCTCGCTGAAGTAACGAGTAATCTGATCTGCTGCCGCCACAGAATCTTCGATAATCAAAACTTGAGCATTTTCAGCAAGTAAGGGATAGCTGGGTAATAGAGTTGTTACCTGCGTCCTGAGAACACGATCGCTGGTACGGTAGGGAATACGGACGGTAAAACAACTTCCCTTTCCAACTTCACTGTTAACTAAGACTGTTCCTCCATGTAGGGTAATAATCTTTTGTACCAGTGCCAAACCTAGACCAGTGCCACTGTACTGGCGGTTAAGGCTGCTGTCAAGCTGGATAAAAGGCTGAAACAGCTTGCCAATTTCTTCAGAGGCGATACCGATGCCGGTGTCGGTGATATAGAAGCAGATATCTAGGGAAGATGAGGCAGAATTTACTTCCCCCGCTCCCCCGCTCCCTTGCCCCTCTGCTCCCCTGCTCCCCTGCTCCTCTGCCCCCTCCAGCCGGACTTCTAGCGTTACAGATCCCCGTTCTGGCGTAAACTTGACAGCGTTACTTAACAGGTTGATCAGTACCTGACGCAGGCGGCGATCGTCTACTTGGATGCTGCCAATATTGTCATAAATATGAGTACTAAGACGAATATTTTTTTTCAAAGCCATCTGTTTGACAAAAGCAAAGCTGGTATCACACAGGCTCCTAACCGAAACATCACTTAGTTGCAGTTCCAGTTTGCCAGATTCAATTTTAGACAAGTCTAGAATGTCGTTGATTAGTTCTAGTAAATGTCTGCCACTGCGCTCAATAGTGGCGATCGCTTTTACTTGTCTTTCATTAATGGAGCCAAACACACTTTCTTGTAAGCCCTCTGACATACCCAAAATCGCATTGAGAGGTGTTCGCAGTTCGTGGCTCATGTTTGCGAGAAATTCATCTTTGAGGCGAGTGGCACGGGCAAGTTCCATATTGGCGTTAGCAAGCTGCTCATTCGTTTGCCGCAATTGTGCTTCGGCTTGTTTGCGTTCTGTGATATCTTCGTGAGATACCAGTACGCCAATCACCTCTTTGGCGCTATTGGTCAGGGGAACTTTATTAGTTCGTAGCCAGAGTTGTTCGCCATTAGCCCCTTCAAATGGCTCCTCATAGCCTAGCTTAGGTGTTCGAGTATTCATCACCATCTCATCGTCTGCACAGTAAAGGTGTGCCAACTTTGCCCAAGGTAATTCAAAATCGGTCTTGCCGATAATTTCATCGGCTGTCAGTTGAGAATGGTCGATAAATGCTGGATTACAGCCGAGAAAGCGTGATTGGCGGTCTTTCCAGAAAACACGTTGCGGAAATGTATCTAGTACAGTTTGCAGCATTTTACGTGATTCTTCCAGTTCTTGCGCGGTCTGTTTGCGTTCGCGGATATCAAACAGGGTGGTGCGGCTGTATAGATAGTTACCCTCTGCATCATTAACAGCAGTAGCGCTTACCAGCACTGGGAAAACTGTGCCATTTTTACAAATCATGTCAAATTCCACATCCTTCAACGAACCCTGCTTTTTGAAGTGAGGATAGTTTTGCACGAAGGACAAGCGACTTGCTTGAGTAAAAAAATTTACCAGACTTTGGCCAATCATTTCTTCACGGGTATAACCCAACCATTGCAGTTCAGTCTCGTTGACCTTGAGCAATCGGCCTTCGCTATCGAGGGAATGATAGCCACAGGGAGCATTATTGTACAAATCTTCGACCTCATGGGCATATTTCGCCAATGCCTCTTGTGCCTCTTTTCGTTCGCTGATATCAGCGATCCGAACTAGATTCATGGTGCGTCCGGCTACAGTAATCGGCTTGGCTGCAATGTTTCCCCAGAAAATCTTACCCAGAAGAGTAATATATTCAATCTCTAGGCTCCAGAAACCTTTTAAGTGCATATCTCTGACGATCGCATCCGTTTCGTTGGTAGTGAATGGCCGCAACTGGAGTGTCTGCCCATTGATACCGACCAATTCAGCGTTGTCAAGCGCCTCAAACATTTCTACTGCCCGCCGATTGCAATCTAGGGTGAGCAAGGTTTGCGGATCTACTAGAAAGATGGCATCAGCAGATTCGTTAAAAATTGCTTCTCGCAAATCCCGATTGTGGATGAGTTCCTCTTCGGCTTGTTTGCGTTCGCTGATATCATAGTTAACCCCAATCATCTGTACAGGTTCACCCTGTTGGGCA
The DNA here is from genome assembly GCF_034530895.1 of Nostoc sp. DedQUE08. Taxonomy (NCBI): domain Bacteria; kingdom Bacillati; phylum Cyanobacteriota; class Cyanophyceae; order Nostocales; family Nostocaceae; genus Nostoc; species Nostoc sp. DedQUE08. The sequence continues at coordinate 21,390 of NZ_JAVRCD010000043.1, read as the reverse complement.
CGCTTGAGAATGCCGTAGCCTTTAAGATAACGAATTTCCCCACTTGGTTGAACGATGCGGAACTCGACATTATATTCTTGCTTTCCTTGCAGAACTTGCTCTATAGTTTCCAACATATAAGGGCGATCGTCTGGGTGTAGGCAGTTTAACCAAGCATCAAAAGAACCACTAAAATCAGTGTTGCTCACTCCATATAGTTGGTACATGCGCTCGTCCCAAATCTGCCTTGCTTGGACGAAATCATATTCCCAAATACCAAATCCTCCAGAACTGATAGCTATGGTTAGCCGTTCGGAGAGGTGATGCAACTGTTCTTCTGCTTGCTTGCGTTCGCGCAGCGCGGCTTGCTGTTCGCTGATATCTGTCAGCGTGCCGATGTAGCCAATAATGGTGTCGTTGATGTTGATTTCAGGTAACACTTGGACATAGAACCAGTTGATGCTGCCATCTGGGCGTAGATGTCTGCCCTCACTCTGATAAAATTCCCTTGGATTAACATGTTCTTGCTCAAATTTTAGAGACCATTCCCTGCCCAAACGCTCGGCGTCTTCTGGGTGCAAAGCCTGTAGCCAACCTATCCCCAATGCTGCCTGTGTTGGTCTACCAGTCATCTCACTCCAGCGATCGTTAGCATAGATGCAGTTACCAAAGGCATCCAGTCGGAAAATAGCTACAGGAGCCGCTTCTGCCAAATTTGCATAACGGAGTTCGCTGTCTCGCAGGGCTGTTTCTATTTGTTTTTGCTGGGTAATATCTTTGGCAATACCCAGAAAGCCGATATTGTTTCCTTCTAGATCCTGGAGAATTTTTACTGACAGAAATACAGGGAACCGAGAGCCATCTTTACGAATGTAAGTCCATTCGTTTTAATAGGTATTTCCGTCTTGAGTGACGATAGTAAAAAATTCCCTACCAGGTGCAATTTCCCTACCCAATTTCAACGAGAGTTCTGCTGCTCGTTGTTTGAGTTCATCTGGGTCGTGAAATGTAGATGGATTTATTTGCCGAACAACTTCATCTGCTGTGTAGCCCAACATTTTCTGAGCAGCTGCGTTGAAGGTTTGAATGCCATTCGAGTTATTAGAAATAATGGCATAGTCAGTGCCATCTAAAATAGCTTGTTGCAAATTAGCGATCGCTAACAATTGAGCTTCTGCCTGTTTGCGTTGTGTAATGTTAATATGGCAACCAATCATCCGCAGGGGATTGCCGTCTCGATCCCACGCAATAACGCGACCGGAACAAATGACCCAAACGGTAGAACCATTTTTATGTCTATATCTCACCTCATTATAAAAGGGGATTTGTCCGCGACTTTGGACGTGTTGCTCAAAAAGTTCCAGAACACCTGGTAAATCCTCTGGAAAAATCAGGCGTTGCCAGCTCTCTGGTGTATTTGGCAATTCACGATCTTCATAGCCGAACATCTGCTTGAAGGTTAAGCTCAAGTACTCCTGATTGCCCGGAATATCCCAATCCCAGTAACCTGCTAGGCCGACTTCGAGAATTTGCTCCAGAAGACGTAATTCAATTCGCAGCATTTGGGCCCGCCGCCGCTCTTCCTCTGAGAACTTGCGTTCTGTAATATCTATCAGCACGCCCAGCATCCGCAACAGTTTTCCGGTTGCTTCGTAAACTCCGCGTCCTTTTACCGATACCCAATGAATGCTGCCATCTTGCCAGACAATTCGATATTCCACAGCATAATCGGTTTGTGTGGCGATCGCCTGCCTCAGTTGCTGCTCAATACATTCTCGATCCTCTGGATGTACTTGATCCCGCCACTTTTCATAAGTCCAGTTCACATCACTCAGATCGGAACCAAAACAGCGAATTGCATTCTCGCTAGCAAATATTTGATTAGTGATTGGGTTCCATTCCCAATAGCCAATACCAGCAAAACTCAGGGTCAGCTTGAGTTTCTCTTCACTGGCTTTTAGGGCTGCTTCTGTCCGTTGGCGTTCTGCTAGTTCTGCCTGTAGTTGCTGATACGCACTTCCCTGTTGAATGGCGATCGCTATTTGCACCGCTAGTCGATCTAACAAATCTAGTTCTACTGATTGCCAATGACGAGACGCACTACATTGGTGAGCAATTAATAATCCCCATAATTGCTCTTTGACCAAAATAGGTACTACTAGATTGGCTTTAACTTCAAATTGTTCTAGAAGCTGCAAATGACAATTGTTTAAGCCAGCCTGATAAATATCGTCGATTGCTCGTTTTTTCCCTTGACGATAGTCACTTCTGGCTCCCTTATGAAAGCAGGTGTCTAGAATCTGCTTTCCCAGAGCCACTGTCCAACCAGGAAGCACTGACTCTGCGACAATTGTACCGCTCATATCCGGCTGAAATTGATAGACCACTACTCGGTCTGCTTTCAAAAACTGCCGCACTTCTGTGGCTGTGGTACGCAGAATCTCTTCTAACTTTAGAGACTGACGAATCCGTAAGGTGATCGCAGCAATCAGTTGCTGTTGTTGCCGACTTTGTTCTAACTGTCGAGTCAAATCCATCCGCTCAATGGCATGATGAATTGCACCTTGAAGAACTTCAGATGTGAGTTTCTTTTTAACCAGATAATCTTGCACACCACTTTTCATCGCACGGACAGCAGTAATTTCATCCCCTTGTCCTGTCAGCATAATTACAGCAGTTTGAGTATTGCTATGGCATTCCCGAAACTGCTGAATAAACTTCAGTCCATCCCGATCGGGCAACGCAAAATCTAGCAAAATGATATCTGGTATCTCCTGTTGACACCATTTCAGTGCTGGCGTTCCCGTCTCAAATTCCAAAAAGCGGTAGGTATACAGGCTGTCTTGCTCCAAAAATCGACGATATACTCAATGCGTTCGCTTCTCGTCTTGATAAACACGCTTTGGTTGAGCGCCAAACTCAAGCAAAGCTAGACGACCTGAGAATGAATATTGCTCACTCATTAGCTCACGAACTGAATACGCCTTTAAATGGTATTCTCGGTATGTCACAGTTGTTAATACAAAATTGTGAGTTCATGCGTGACTCTGAAGAAGTCGAAATTGCCGAATTAATTTACAAATCTGCCAATCGCTTGAATGCACTAGTTCAAAGGTTTTTATTATATAGTAATCTGGAATTAATCACTAAAAGTCTCGAAAAAACTCGTCAATTCAAAGAAAAAAAAGATAGATGTTTGGCTGAAAAGATTATTATTGAAATAGCTTTTAAAAAAGCTAAAGAAAACTGTAGATCAAAAGATTTAAAGTTAGATATCCAAGAATCTACAGTACAATTGTCAGAAGAAAATTTGAGTATTCTGATTGAAGAATTACTAGATAATTCTTTCAAATTTTCTTTGCCAAGCAGCGAAATTCAAATTCTAAGTAAGATAGAAGGTAGCAAATTTAATTTATATGTAATTGACAATGGCAAAGGAATGAAAATTGAAGAGATTAGTAAAATTGGAGCTTTTGTACAATTTAATCGAAAGTTATGGGAGCAACAAGGCTCTGGCTTAGGACTGGCTATTGTTCAACATATAGTTAAATTATATGGTGGTGAATTTACAATCGATAGCATTCCTGAGAAAGGAACTATTGTAAGTGTTAGTTTGCCTTGCTAGTACAGTACGGCGTAAATAAACCACCCATTCAAAACCAATGTAAATGCTTACGCTGTATTAATTTTGAATGCGTGAATTTTGAATTTTGAATTCCGCCTTGCAGTACTAGGGTGTACTTGCCAATATAATCACAATAAAATAGCCAAGTTATTATTCAGTGGTTTGAAGTGCGTTTTTTTAACACCAGATTTGCACAACATGACCTTTCAACTGTTGTCCTAACCAAGGTGTATTTTGTGAAAGTGTATAAAGACTTTTCCGTTCGACTTTCCAAGTTTGCTGGGGATCAAATAAAGTAAGTTCCGCTAGTTGATGAGGTACGATCGCACTTACTTTTTCCCCCAAACACTCTGCTGGATTGGTACTCAATGCCCGCCATAATTCTAAAGCTGTAAATTCCTCAGTTTCAACGAGATATTGCCATAAAAGAGGTAGTGCTAATTCTAAACCAATTGCTCCTGGAGGCGCTTCGGCAAAGGCTTGGACTTTTTCTTCGTAGCTGTAGGGTGTGTGATCGATAGCGATCGCATCGATTACACCCGCACGTACCCCTGTACGTAACGCCGCCATATCACTGGGATTACCTAAAGGCGGATCTAAATGCAAGCTGCTGTGATAACTCTTAACTGCTTTAGTATCAAGTAAAAGGTGCATCCAGGTGGTGCTGGCGGTGATGGGTAAACCAGCCGCTTTAGCTGAAGCAATTAATTCCACGCTGCGAGCTGTGGAAACACGCATGATATGAACTGGTGTGCCGATGGTTGCAACCAATTCAAGCATAGCTGCGATCGCAGTTGTTTCAGCGCTGGTGGGTATTGGGGGTAAACCAAAACGGAGAGCATTTGTCCCTTCTCTCATTACACCATTGGCTGTTAACTGGCGATCGCTAGGCCAAAATGCTACTGGTTTCCCCAATGGCTGGAGATACTCTAACACTCGCCGCACCAGCGCCAAATTTTCTAAAGGTTTACCATCAGTAAAACCCACAACTCCAGCAGACGCTAAATCTGCCAATTCCGTCATCTGTTTCCCAGCAATATCTACAGTAATCGCACCCCAGAGATGGAGCAGGGGGAGAGGAGAAGACAAGGAAGAGGGGGAAGACAAGGGAGAAAAATTGCCCCCTTGTCCCCCTTGTCCCCTTGTCCCCCCTCTTTTCTTCTGCTGCAATGCCACAAGCGCAGGGTTATCAATAACTGGGGATGTATCGGGTAAAATACTAACTCTAGTAAAGCCGCCAGCAGCAGCAGCTTGTAAGAAAGACAAGAGGGTTTCCCGTTCTTCAAAACCAGGTTCACCAGAGTGGCTGTACAAATCGACTAACCCAGGGCCGAGAACTAATCCCTGACAATCTCTGATTTGAGTATCGGAACTGATGTCAGAAATGTGCGAAGCCACTTCTCGGATATAACCATCAGCAATCAGTACATCAAAGAGTTCGTCAATTTCAGAAACAGGGTCAATTACTCGTACTTTTTGCAGCAGTTCAATCATAAAAGTTTTAGTTATGAGTTAGGAGTTAAGTAGGTAGGCATAATTAAACATAAAGTAAAATCCTAGTTCGTAGTGAGCGATTCATCGCTCAAAGAAAGGATTATAGGACTAAAGTCCTTACTACAAACTTTAATTTATTTACGTCTAGCTACTGATAAGTTATTTGTTTTTCAGTCATTGCTTCTAACTTTATTCCTCACTCCTCACTCCTCACTCCTTCTAACTCCTTCTTACTCAGAACTCAGCACGGGCTAAACCTTAGCTTTCCGCTAACAGCACTCACAACGCTCCCGCTGCTGTTTTATCTAGTACACCTCCACCAAAGTGATAAGTGATATTCATTGCTTGCAGTACTGGTAAACCATCGATGCCAGCAGGGTAGTCGATAACACTGACTGCACCATTACCCTGACGAAAACTCCAGAAGTTTTCCAGCGATAAACCCAGAATGTGACAAAGCAAGGTTTTGTTAGTAGCGTCATGAGCTACTACTAATACAGTTTTGAATTGATTATTTGATGCTGCTTGCAGAATTGATTGCCAAGCTACAACGCTGCGCTCCCACACCTGTTGTAAATTTTCCCCTTCAGGCATTTGCACTTGCGTTGGTATCAGCCGCCATCGCTGCAATTCTCCTGGAAACTCTTGCTCTATCTCTGTTTCTAATTTTCCTTCCCAGAGACCATGACTGATTTCTCTTAAACCATCTTGCAATTCTAATTTTACATTCGGATGTTGTTTTAAGATAATCTCTGCTGTTTCTTTAGGGCGCAGCATTGTGCTACTGTAAGCATTATCAATCTCTACATCTTGAAGAAATTCGCTGGCTTTTTGTGACTGTTGTCTACCGTTGTCGTTGAGGGGGACATCAATTTGTCCTTGAAACCTGGTTTGGCGATTCCAGTCGGTTTCACCGTGACGCACTAGTAACAATCGTACTCCTTGATGATCCGGTCGCAATGAAGGTAGAGTTTCTCCGGTGTGTTGCGTCTGATTTAAGGATTCTAGCTGGACTGGTTCGCCCAATCCGCCAGCAAAATTTAATACGGTGATACCACAGTTAGATTGCTGTATTGAGTGGTAGCGACTGGGAGGGATTCCTAACGCTGTGCTAATCAAAGCGCGATTGATTCCGTTATGTCCCACTATGAGAATAGTTTCGCCTTGATGTTGAGACAAAATTTCTTGCCAAAACTGCCGTGCTTGTTCGTATAAAGCAAGAACGGGAAAATGTTCTCTTGTTCCTTCTGCATCATTAAGCAGCATCCGCAGTTCGTCGGGGTGTTGATGCCAAGTGCGGTAGTCTTCAGCAAATTTCTGCTTGACTTGGGCAGTCAGCAATCCTTCCCATAAAGGTAGGTCGATTTCTAATAGCAAATCAGAAACTTGAACTACAGCAGATTTTTTAGCATGAGTAGCTAACTCACTATGGATAATATCTGCTGTGTGTTTCGCTCGTTGTAAAGGACTACTGTAAATCGTATTAAATAAGATATTGCTGAGGGCTTTGCCTACTAGACTTGCATCCTTACGACCTTTTTCGGTTAATGTTGACGCATCAGTGCGTCCTTGGATGCGCCGCTCGGTGTTATAACCGCTTTGACCGTGGCGCACAATGATGACCTTTAAAGTTTTATTTTTCAAAAGCTTCAGCCTTATTTTTACAAAAAATACTCAATTAATGCTCAAATTAATTAATTAAGTGCATAGTTGCACATTAAAAGTATATATTTATACTTATTATCAATGCTCAATATATGCTCAGATTTATCTTACTTCCTAATTACTCCAAGTAATACTCTGAGTTAAAATGACTCCTTACAGTACAAGCATTCTAGCCATCTTTGTCATCAGGGCATTCATTCTTATCTGTTAATAGTTCCATCCTTTGACTCTAGATGGTAGACTGGAGGCAATTCTAGACATGAATAGGGATATCGTGAGAGTCATTATCACTCACTATTGATAATAGATTGGGTGCGATCGCCGGAAATACGATCGAAGATGTAATCCATGAAGTCTTGTATCCAGCATTGCCAGTCGGGCGGATACCGTAACGTCGGCATGAGAAACGGTCAAAATACTTTTGAATATCAATAGCCTGCAAACAGCAGATATCCCTTGTGAATTATGACTAGTATTTCTGCATCACCAATCAAGCTGCATCGTCATCGAGAGCAATTTCCCGCTTTAGGGAATAAGGCTTATTTTAACTATGGAGGACAAGGGCCCATGCCCCAAAGGGCAATGGATGCGATCGCCCAAACTCAAGCTTACGTTCAGCAAATAGGCCCCTTTGGCAATGAGGCGTTTAGCTGGATAGCACCTCAAACTCAAGCCGCTAGAGTTGCGATCGCTTCGGAGTTAAATGCACCATCTGAAACAATTACTCTCACTCAAAATGTCACTGTTGGCTGTAATATCGCCATGTGGGGCATTGAATGGCGGGCTGGCGATCATCTACTGCTCTCAGACTGCGAACATCCAGGCGTAATTGCTACAGCACGAGAAATCTCGCGGAGATTCTCTGTAGAAGTTACCACTTGTCCCCTAAAAGCGACTTTAAATGAGGGCGACCCTGTAACCATCATTGCCCAGCACTTGCGCCCCAATACCCGCCTAGTAATATTGAGTCATGTTTTCTGGAATACCGGTCAAGTTTTACCTCTGGACAAAATTGCCGAAGTATGCAGAAATAATCATTCTGCACTATTAATAGATGCTGCTCAGTCTGCTGGTTTATTGCCTTTAAACTTGACTGAATTGGGAGTAGATTTTTATGCTTTCACTGGTCATAAATGGTTATGTGGCCCTGCGGGTGCTGGTGGCTTGTATGTCCGGCCAGAAGCACGAGAAAGCCTAAAACCTACGTTTATTGGCTTGAATGGTGTTGTTGTAGATAGTCAATCTCAACCTGTAGATTGGCTTCCCGATGGGCGACGATACGAAGTGTCTACATTAGCTTATCCGTTGTATCTTGGTTTAAAGGAAGCGATCGCAATTCATCAGCAATGGGGAACGTCACAGGAACGTTATGAGCAAATTTGTCATAACAGTGAGTACCTCTGGCGACAATTGACGGCGTTACCCAATATTAAATGTTTGCGAACTTCTCCACCTGAAAGTGGTATAGTCTCTTTTCAACTTGCAAATAATCAGCCTCAAGCTCATTTGAAGTTGGTGCAATTTTTGGACTCACAAAAAATATTAACTCGGACAATTGCCGATCCTAGCTGTATACGTGCTAGCGTCCATTACTTTACTTTAGAATCGGAAATCGACCAATTGATTGAGGCGATTCAAAATTTTTGCAAAATTAATTAAAAGTTATGAGTTGTAAGTTAGCGTGTATAAATTATGATTTTAACTCCTAACTCATAACTCCTAACTTAAAAATGGAACGCCCAATCTTATACTTAGCCATAACTAACCACGGCTTTGGTCATGCTACCCGCACGGCTTCTGTAGCTGCAACAATTCAAAAGTTATGTCCAGAAGTTCTGCTAATTGTGGTGAGTACTGCCCCACGCTGGCTGTTAGAGTGCTATATAGAAGGCGATTTTATCTATCGTCCTCGTGCATTTGATTTGGGTGTGGTGCAAACAGATAGTTTGACAATGGATAAAGGTGCGACTTTAGAAAAGTTACTGGATATTCAGAAGCATCAAAATTCGCTGATTGCCTCAGAAGTGAATTTTATCCGCCAAAATCGCGTTAATCTTATTTTGGCAGATATTCCCTTCCTCGCTCCTGGGTTTGCCAAAGCTGCAAATATTCCTTGCTGGATGATGAGTAACTTTGGTTGGGACTTTATTTACCGAGATTGGGGAGGCGAATTTACCGCAGTTGCAGATTGGATTAGTGATTGGTATTCAAAGTGCGATCGCCTGTTTCGTCTTCCTTTCCACGAACCAATGCCAGCCTTTAATAATATCACAGATGTCGGCTTAACAGGCGGTTCCCCCCGTCACTCTGCTGATGATTTACGTTCTCTTTGGGGAATAACTGCACCAGTCGAAAAAACCATTTTGTTAACCTTTGGCGGGTTGGGTTTACAGCAAATCCCTTATGATAACTTACAGCGATTTCCAGATTGGCAATTTATCGTATTCGATCGATCTGCCCCTGATTTACCTAATTTATTGAAAATTAATGACCGCAAATACCGCCCTGTAGATTTTATGCCTATTTGTGGTCGAGTCGTCTCTAAACCTGGTTATAGTACTTTTTCGGAAGCCACAATACTAGGAGCACCAATTGTCACCATACCGCGTGAAGACTTTGCCGAAGCAACTTTTATTGTAGAAGGCATAGCTAATTATAATCAGCATCAAATCATCACCCCATCTGAGTTTTTTCAAGGAACTTGGAATTTTCTCTATGAGTTACCTCAACCTCCAAGGCAATCTCAACCAATTGCTAAGGATGGTAATGAAACTATAGCTCAAGCTGTTATCAATTATTGCCAGATTAAAAGATAGTAGATAATATTCCTCAGAATAGATAAGATTGGCTAATTACTAACAAAACTTATCCCCAGGGCAAACGCATCTTCTTTACTAATAAAAACTAAAAAAGATTTCAAAAGAATATAAATAATCCTAAAAGTTGCTATAATCTATATTTAAATGCATTCGGCCCTGGCTTTTACCCAAATTACCTACTTCTCAATTCTTGACTTCAATTACTAAAACTACTGCTATATCTACTTTATACATTTTCACTCTTTTATTAAAAAAAATATGACTAATGCGTAGCCATTCGTCATTGTTTAAGTGAGTTTGCTCTGAGCGCTGAACAAATTTCACAAATTGCTGTGTTTGTAAGTTTTGGGCAAAACAATTATTTGTTAACGTTTCTGGTAAATATGAAACTTTGACAGTAAAAAGTTTTTCATAAGTTTTTTATTCCCTTCCATGCCAATCTCTTCAAATCCAGACTGCTCCATCAATTCTTTTGTTTTATTGCTATCAAGAATTAACAAATCAGCAGTTGTATCGCTGATTATTTCACCATTGTTTTCTCTGATCCAGAGATACTGCTTCTTAACGCCTGTATCTGTTTTTGAAACTTTGACCTGATGGATTATATCTCCTGGTAATTTCTCTACCCTATCTATATGCATACCTTGAGCGCTCAGAACCAATAGACCATTCATTTTGAGATGTTCAGCGACACGCCTTAATGCTATTACATTATTTTCAATACTATTAATACTACTACATAGTAAGTATTCATTGTCGGTATTTGTATCTAAAAAAAACCAAACGCCACTATTTGAATAAGCTAGATCAAAACTCTCTTCTAGTTGCATATTAAGAACATCAGATTCGACTAATTTAATTTTATTTCCCAGTCGTTTTTTTGCTACATCTAACATTTGTTTAGAAATATCAATTCCTGTTAAGTTACAATTCGGTTTTAGTTTTAAGACTCTTTCTGCTACTAGACCTGTACCTACTCCTATCTCTAGGATATTATTAGAGTCTCTAATTATAGGAAACAGAGCTCTAACAACCTCATCGTGGTACTCAGTGTAAATATATTGAAATAATAAATCATAATAGTTTGCTGGATTGTCGGCAAATATATTCATAAAACCCTCGTCAAAGTCGGTGCTTGAAGCAAAAAAATCTTATAGGTAGATATTAATTATACTGGACTTTAGACTATTAATTTTGAGCGTGGACACGATATTTTGATTAGATGCCAATTTTAATAATAGTTGAGTCGTGTGGCGATCGCAAGAACAAGTTGTTTAATATGCTTATAATACCTTAATTTCAGTATTCCACATGACTCACTATCAAAAGTTACTCAGAATTTCTACTACTGGCAAATCTTTTCAAAACATCACCGCAAAAATTGAAGCTATAGTTGCAGAATCGGGAGTAGAAACCGGCCTTTGTACTTTATTTTTGCGCCACACTTCAGCTAGTTTAGTAATCCAAGAAAATGCCGATCCTGATGTACTTGTAGATTTGGCTAACTTTATGGCAAAACTTGTGCCAGAATCAGGCAAATACATTCATGATGCCGAAGGTTCCGATGATATGCCGGCACATATTCGTACTGCACTTACCCATACTTCTGAACATATACCTATTAATCGTGGTCATTTGGCATTAGGAACTTGGCAGGGAATTTATATTTGGGAACATCGTCAACGCAGTCATTCTAGAGAACTAGTTGTGCACATTTCTGCATAGCAAATTTCTTAAATTTAGAAATCGTAGTTAAATTCTATTAGGACTTACGCAAGTGTCCTATTTTTTTGTGCAGCTTGTCCAAAGTCAATAATCAATAATTCCAAAACCTTAACTTTTGGGAGACTATACTAAGTATTTTTACACTTTTGGGATGGGAAAATTCCTTTATTGATAATTAACTAGACATACACTGAGTATTTCATGTCAGTTTGTAAACTTAAAAGTTAAGTTTATTTATATAATTTTAATAACTTATTTACTCTAATATAAAATAATAGTTATGTAACCTGATTGGGCTATTACTATTACTATGAAGCAAGAAATAACACCAACTAATACTTTTCAGATTATTGATAAAATCCTTGCCCAGCAGTCTGTTAAATTATTATCACTGAGTCCTAAAAAAATATTAATTACCAGCTTTGCAGAATTAGAAAATTTGATTGTGGAACAAAATAGTGATATTCAAACTATCACAAGTATTCAAAAAACTCTCGAAATTATAGTCTGTACTCAATTGCAAAACTTCCCAGAAAACATCTTTTGGGATTTCGATTTTTTGGTAAGCAGTATGCTTAGGCAGGCTTTAAATGCAGAGGAGGGCGCTATTGCATTCTTAAAAATTTTTGGTGAAAAGATGGTTTGTCTAACAGAGATGTTCGGCAATAAAACAGAAATTCGCTTTCGTTATGTTCATGATTTTATGTATGGGTTTGAGTGGGCAAGATGGGTACAAAAAGAGCCACAAAAACGCGCACATATAGAGCCTTTTAGTCTGTTATTTTTAGATTATTTACTCATCAAAGGTAAGGAACTTTTACAACGTATTAAGCATGGTCAGGTTGTATCTTATAAACTGTGTGAGACGGGCTACCGCAACCCCTTCACTTTTTCTCGCGAACCAGAAGATGAATATCGGCTGTTAACTTATCTTGCTGAAGAACAACTTATTCCAGTAGCGGTATGGAACTGGAATGCTAGCCCTGTATGGAACAAACCTTTCCAAGAAATGCGCCAGCAATTAGCATTAAAATTAAATATTCAACCACAGAAACGGTGATTAGTAATTAAAAATTGCTGAAGAAAATAATTATGAAAATTGCTGATTTAATTACTTGGTTTGAAGCATGGGCGAATCCTGCTTGGTGTGAAAGTTGGGATAATTGTGGCTGGCAAATTGAGCCGGGAGTTTTGCAGGAAAAAGCACGGGTTTTGGTATGCTTGACACCGACTTTAGCGGTAATGCAGGAAGCGATCGCAGAAAATGCTAATCTGATATTTGCCCATCACCCCTTGATTTTTAATCCTCTCAAATCTTTACGTACTGGTGAAGCGATCGCTGAAATGGTACGGTTAGCATTTACCCACAATATTGGTATTTACACTGCTCACACGAATTTTGACCAAGTGCAAGATGGGACTGCTGACGTTTTAGCTCAGATTTTAAAACTCAAAGAAGTTACTCCCATAGAACTTACACAAGCAGGATTAGGATATGGTCGTGTTGGTTTGCTAGAACCATTTCTAACATTACAGGAATTACTCGCAACTATTCAAACCCGACTTTCTCCCCCTAATTTGATTTTTTCTCCAACGGCTGATTTACAGGAAACGATTTCACGAGTTGCTGTTTTGGGTGGTTCGGGGGCTAGTTACATTTCAGCCGTCGCCAAAACAGGTGCCCAAGCTTATCTAACTTCTGACTGTAAATTCCATCAGTTTCAAGAAAGCCGCGACCGCAATCTCATTTTAATCGATGCCGGACATTACGCTACCGAACGTCCCGCTTGCGATCGCTTAGTGCAAAAATTCCAATCTTTAAACTTAGACTGGGTGCAATTAAGTCAAAAAGATGAAGATTTCCGCCAGTTTTTTGCTTGATTGCTGATGTCTCATTATATTTTATCAATGCTTTTTGAAAAAGTTGTTGTATTTTTATTCTGTTAAAATATTCGGCTTTTCAACATTGATGCTGAAAATTCCTGTGCCCTTTTATCTGTGTAATATTAAAGTATCCAAAACTCATATTGTGATATCAATCACTGATTGAGCGTAATAGTAATCACACAGTATTAATGTTTCATATCAATTAGTAAAAGAGGAAAATGTTCCACACTAGACCTAATAATTTGCTCATTCTGCCCTAATCAAGATGATTCGCACAATTATCGCATCTGCTTTCCAAACTGGATATCTGAGTGTTGAATCTGAGGGTTTACTCCAGCAGGTGCTAGCCACTAAATGCTATCAGCCAGAGGATTTGCCAGAACTCGCAACCCTATACGATGCAGTTCGCGTCGGAAAAATTAAACGAGAAGCATCCTCGTCAAACGTGCTTATAGAATTTCCTTTACCACATAAATCCTCCTAAACTTCTAGAGTAGAATTTTCTCATGGTCTTTTCCTTTACTCTTCCCTGACGCTGTTGCCTTTTTTCAGGTTTTTGCCTGAAAAACTCAAAACTATTTGGGTGTTGTTGTTGAAAAGCATCAAGGTCAGCAAGAGAATGAGTTAAGATCAGATACAAGTGGGTAAAAGTAAAGCCAAGTCCCCGGACTTCCCAGTAATGCCAATGATTAAAAGTAGGCAAATTAAACAACCGCAATCAACAATTGTTTTGGAGTATTCTTTATTACATAATGGTAAGAATGACTCAGCAGCAAATATGAACCTGGTTAGGACAGGTACCGAATTGTTTGACTTTTATAGAAGCAGACATTCCCTAGAATAAGCTGGAGGGAGATTGAGTTCATTGTTGGAGCAACCATTGATTTATGACCCAACATTATCCTGATATTTTGACAAATAGAAGCAAATCTTGGGATTGGGTTATGAAGCGCACTTGTTCTAAACGGTGAAATAAACCTCTTAAAGGTGTAATGTAATGGGGTAGAACCCAGATTTTGACAGGTTTAACTACGTTGTTTAAAAAGGCAGAAACAGTACATGCTACACCGCAAGATTTATCAACTGTGTTGCGATGGGCGCGAGGTATGTGTTTTCTTGCGGGACCAGCAACGCTGGATTGAACGCGCCCGCATCATAGACATAGAGGGAGATTTAGTGACCCTACGCTATGAAACAGAAGAAGAGGACGAAGTTTGTTCTTGGGAAGAAATGGTTCGCCTCGAGAGCATTGGTGCTGTAACGCAAAAATTGGCTTCAGTACCGCGCGGTAATGTAGAACCTCTGATGACTGAAGATTGTCCCGAAGCAGAGCGCATCCACAACCGTTACACTGACTCGAATCCAGAATAAATAGTCATTAGTCATTAGTCATTAGTCATTAGTCATTGGTCATTGGTCAAAAATGACAAAGGACAAAGGACAAAGGACAAAACAGCTAATGACTATTGGCTATCATTCAAGCCTTCAAAAGCAGGACAGTAACCTTCGAGAGTTACTTTAAAGTTATACAACGGGGAAGCTGGATTCCAACACCGCTGCCCCCTTTGATGTCGGCAAGTACCACAACAGTCTACATCTGTCCAGGTATAGCGATCGCTGTTTTGGTTGAGCAGTTCTCGTTGAGACAATCCCCTTAATACTAATTCTTCCCCTTGCCAACGAGCTTCGATTAAACCAGTATCGGCAAATTGCCGCCAACGCTGATCGGCAGTAATCACATTAGGTAGGGTGATTGTGATTACTGTTCCTAACTCTGTCAGTTCGCCTTCGTAGTTAGTCTCAGGTGCTGCTGGTTGTAAAAATGTGTCGCCGATGGGTAGTTCTACTAAGGTATCAGCCGCCGGAGAATGTACGTGGTAGCGGTTTTGCAACTCCTCTAAGCTAGTCAGGTCTGCCAAGTAAGCAGGAGAACCGTGGACAAAAACCACGTGCTGGGGTCGCAAATTATGAATTAGCTGCGTAGTACCAGGGCCATCGCTATGTTGAGCTAAGAGATAAGTTTCAAGAGTGGTGGGCGCTAAATATTCTTTGTTAACTTTTATATCAATTTTTTCTGGTAGGAGAATCAGCCAAGGCCCGGTGTCTAGTTGGCAGTGTTCGCCTAAATCAGATGTCGAGTCGGTGAGGACAATACAAGGTGACTTACCTACACTGGAACGATGTTCTGGTTGTAGACGACGCACGCGGGGACGTACCCGTTCATCCCAAAACAAAGGTTGATGGCGGGCGAAGTTCTGTACCGATGGGGGGAGATGGGGCAGCAGTTCAAGATATGCATCGCATCCAGTGGCGACAGCACCATCTACCCAGATATCTAAATCTCGTCCGGTGAAGTGGTGATGCGATCGCAAGAGCATTAATAATTCTTGACCTAATCCTAAAGCCGGGGTAGGAAGGATTACAGAACAATGGTCAGCGATCGCTCGATTAATTCGCTCGGCTAGTTGATTTTCTTGGTTGCGGCGGTGAGGATGACGGGATGTGCCATAACTACCTTCAATAATTAGCACATCCAAATCTAAACCCCGCAGTTCCTCTAAACGCAAACCTTCTACTAGTCGGGAGTTCGATAAGAAAAAGTCCCCTGTATACAGTAGCTTGTAAGTACGCTGCTGGGTGGTATAAGTCAGGAGAATTGCTACTGCTCCTGGTAAATGTCCTGCGGGAAATAATTCTGCCACCAAACCATCTTGGAATTCCACAGGCGATCGCAATGGCAAGGCATGACAAAATTGGGAAATTTTCTCAGGATCTTCATCTACCCAATTCAGCGGTAGTAACTTGCTAGTTACTTCACTACCATAAATCGGTAACTTGGGAAAAGCTGTATGCAGCGCCAGTAAGCCTTTGGCGTGATCTGGGTGAGCGTGACTAATCAAAACTAAATCTGCTGGTAGGGGCGAACTAGTTCCACGTCCCGATTTAGTAAGCCCCTTAACCAGCGATGAAATATCCTCAAAACCACAGTCTAATAGGATGCGGTGCGGGCCCATTTTCACCAACAAACACACGCCCTCATTGTCATGCTGGACGCTATAGGGCAAACATTCTAATTCACTACCCGTTTCCGCAGCATCTACGCGAGAGGATGCCGATAGATTATCCCTCATGCTCTCCTCCCCTCAAACCTCATCGTCATGGACATATCCCAAAAGCCAAAAGTTACACAAATTTTGGTTTTGTGACTTAGGGGTAAGTTTTATCATGCGCCCCTACACCCTGAGAATACAGATTTTTAATTGGGGAGGACGCCTGCACCGAACCCGCACTGGTTCAAAAAGGTGGGCTAACCAGAAGCTATCAAACTAGGAGCTACAGCAGTTTGCCTCTGGTTTCTTTTCCCTTTACAAGTTTTGAACGCTCTTAGCCAACTCACCCTCCGGGAAGTCGATCGAGCGTCTACAGATTTATCTCAATGTGCGGAGCCATTGCCATGATAATTATCTGAATCATAGAATCCATTCTTCGTGCCAAAAAATAAGCACGAAAGTGTAAATATAACTGTTAATCCAGCTAGAATCAGCTTTACATCCATTTGTCTGCTGCCCTTTACTCAAAGACTTTCCTATATTAATTTAGTGCTTCCGCAATCAAACGGAATCACTAGAAAATCTTTACTATGCTTATATGGATTGGGCAATAGGTAAATTTACCACAATCAGTCAAATTGTAGAACCTTTCGGTCAAGCTGTCTATCCATCTAGATGTAAAGCAATATGACAGCAGGAGCAATTTTCTACAGCCCGTAAAAATCTTCATCTAAAAATAGCATCTCCCAAACCGTACCGCTTGGCAATTAAAGAGTGCTAAAGGATTTCCAAGAAATAAATTATCCCAATAAACGTAGACGCATACCCCTACGGGGAAGCAAGCTACGCAAAGCGTCTGTCTGCGAGACGCTGCGCGAACGTAGGCCGCAAACTACCACTCCAGGCGCAGAGAACACAGAGACAATCTTTGCGTCAGTTTTGGGATATTTTTTATTTGGAAGTCCCTAATTTCGATTAAACAACCACAAAATTGTTTTCGCTGAGTGACAATCCAGTAGATAATTGTGCAAATTTTACCTGAGTAAACCCAGACGCACTGCCATCAAGGTCAAAGAACAGTCCACCTGTAGCACTGTTATAGATAAATCGTTGATTGCTTGTCGTTGCAGACGTTCCAAGGGTAAACTGACTTGTCTTAAGTGAACCTGGTGATAACCCGCCACCAAAGCCAGCAGCCGATACCTGAATCAGTTCATTAGTAGCGTTGAAATCATTAATACTGTCAACACCTTTACTGTAACTATTAAAAACAAAGGTATCAGTACCAGTGCCTCCATAGAGGGTGTCATTACCAGAACCACCTATAAGGATATCATTCCCACTGCCGCCATAGATTGTGTTCTTACCAAAGGCGTTAGAGGCAGAGATATAATCATTGCCAGCGCCACCATCGAGTAAGTTATCACCTTTTGAATTAGTAGCATTCAAGTTGTCGTCCCCAGTGCCACCATTAAGAGTGTTTTTTCCAGACGAGCGAGAATCGTACGTGATGGAGACATCGCGGGGTGAGTACGGGTCGCTAGGAGTGTAATTGAAGTAGCCAGAGATGGAGAGATAATCATTGCCATCACCCCCAGAGAGCAAATTATCGCCTGTTGAACCGCCAGCACTCAAGGTATCCTTACCTGCACCGCCGTTGAGGGTGTTTTTACCAGACGAGCGAGAGTCGTAGTCTGCATAGTTACCTCCGTCGTAGTAGCCAGAGATGGAGAGATTATCATTGCCATCGTCCCCAGAGAGCAAATTATTGCCTGTTGAACCGCTAGCACTCAAGTTATCGTCACCTACGCCACCGTTGAGAGTGTTCTTACCAGACGAGCGAGAGTTGTAGTCGTAGTCTGGGTAGCTAAAGCTTTCGTAGCCAGAAATGGAGAGATAATCATTGCCATAGCCCCCAGAAAGCAGATTATTGCCAACAAGGGAGTCAGTCCCCGTACCACCAATGAGGGTATCATTTCCCGCACCACCAATGAGGGTATCATCACCCGCACCACCTCTGAGCAAATCGTTTCCACTCAAGCCATCGATTTTATCATTACCGCCTTGACCATTAACGACATCATTTGAGTCCTCTAACCCCGTAATGTTATTGTTGAGGTCATTGAGGAAAGTTACTGTGTTCTTGATGCCCAGGCTAGTATCAGTAGAGTTGGAATCGAGGACATTAAAGCTGTCGGTGATGCTATTTTGCCCGTCAAACAGGATATTACCAATTGCTGGTTTGCCTCCAGAAGCTTTCAGATTCTCTAAATTTTCTAGTTTGAAATTTTGTAGAATAACTACGGTATCAGTATTCCCCTCAAAAGTGATTTCTAGATCGTTGCCATTCTGAAGCAGCAGTAAATTTTGAGCAGTTAATCCTGCACCCTGAAATTTGATCGTGTCCACTTCAGCAATAACTGCTGCTGTCGGGTTAGTTCCTTTACCGATGCCACCAAAATCAGTGATTGTATCAGTGCCGTCGCCCAAGTCGTAAACAAATTTATCGTTGCCACCGCCACCTGTGAGAAAATCACCTCCCACACCACCAATGAGAGTATCATTCGCAGTACCACCCTGTAGTAAGTCGTAGCCGCTGGTTCCAATGATATTTGCCATAATTTTTACCTACCTGATTCCATTTTTTTAGTAATTTCAGTTCTCAATCTTGAATTTAGCGCTGTTTTTGAGCAGTGGTTGATTGAATTTGGGCAGTGGTTGATTGAATTTGGGCAGTGGTTGATTGAATTTGGGCAGTTGTTGATTGAATTCGGGCAACCTCCAAGAATTTACATAAAGTCATTCAATATATTTGTGATAAATAAATTAATTTATACTTAATAATGCGGGTGTCAATTAACCCTAATTCTGTCTATCCTAGTGCTGTACAGTCCAAGGTAGAAGTCAGTTTTTATCCTGGTGCATTGTAGAAGAATTGTAGGTTGGGTGAAGCAAAGCGCAACCTAACAAAGCTATGAAAATGTTGGACTTCGTTCCTCAACCCAACCTACGTAGTATTGGTTTTTGGCGCTAACCCAAGCGTATTGTTCTATCAACAGCTTTTTACTTAGCCAATCAGTTTATTCAATTTAGTATTGGTTTGGATATGAGTATGATTTCATTTAGACCATTGATTTTGATTATAGGCACAAGTATTGGTTTACTGCCTTTGTTGTCCAACTGGTGCGTCCAAGCACAAAATCAATCACAAAACATTGAGCTAAAAATTTATAGTGAAAACGAGCAAAAACAAAGCTGTCCAAGCAAAGTGATTGTCACTGAAAAACCCCGTCCTTATCAAGAAGGTAGTTTTGCAACAGATGGCTCTATTAACCTGAGTGCCTATGCTACTAATATTTCTGTTCAAGCCAGTAATAACTTTAGCGTTACATGGGTTGGGACACTCAAACCAAAATATGCTAGATGCATTGCTGCTGCTGGAATGACTAAGGTTGATGGGCAAGACTACTCTGGAAAGATTAATTATTTACGGATGCACTTTGTTAAAGGTAAAGTTTATTTCATCTTGGATTTGGCTGGTGGCTCCGATCCTAATGATTATCCCCTAGTAGTGCTAAAAAATAGTTTCAAGAATGGCAATCCTGCCTGGACTTGGGGTGGAACTGACTAGAGGTAATACTGGAGTTTGGCGATCGTTAGACCTCTTGCAAAAATCTTTGAATTACCCCTCCCCTTGTGACTACGGTGTATACACAAGTCCTAAAATCATTGCCTGGTAAGATACAAGCCTTGGTAGGCAAGGTTTTGAGTTAAGCGAACTGATTATCAATAGTGTCAGCTTATTGATAGAGTCCTAACGGAAAATCAAAGATTTTAAAAAAAATTTTCTGTTGTTTTTTGTTGATTTGATTGCCAACTCGACTTGTGTATACACAAGTCTGAAATAGCTGAGTAACCAAGGTTTTACCCCACCCTAACCCTCCCCTTATAAAGGGGAGGGAACAAAATTTTTTATTTCCCCCCAATATATCGGGGGGATTAAGGGGGGTCTATTTGACTTATGCAAGAGGTCTATTGTTGAGCAAAAGCCAAGTCACTTTCAATTAACTTGGCATTTGTTAGGTTAGCCCCACTCAAATTGCACAAGTGAAAATTTGCCCCTCTTAGGTCTGCTAGTGACAGATTAGCTCCTGTTAAATCTGCACCAGTGAGGTTGACTTCACTTAAGTTAGCACTACTGAGGTTAGCCCCCTGAAGTGAAGCTTTTTGCAAGTTTGCCTCGCTTAGGTTAGCCCTCATCAGGTATGCTTTACTTAAATCGGCTCCACTTAAATTCGCTTGACTGAGGTCTGCTGCTGTTAAATCAGCTTTACTGAGATTAGCTTGACTTAAGTTTGCCCAACTCAATGAGGCATAACTTAAGTTAATTTCACTTAGCTTCATGGTCGCAAGTACTGCACACCTCAAATTAGCATTAACAAAATTTCTTTCTCCGATTGCATAACGGCGTAAAATTTCATCAGTTGTTACTCTGTTCAAAACGGCTTTTGATGTGCCTTGATAACACCATGTAGCTTGTAATAGTTTGGCAGCAGTGTTAACAGCTATTTCATCATTAGAAGTTATAATTACACCATTGCAGCCATCCCATTGACCGTTGAGCATTAGAGCAATCTCATTAGCGGCAGTAATTGAGTCAAATAGTAAAACAGATTCTTTATGCCTTTTTAACCAGTTATTCCAACCAATCGAGATAATATTTTTCATTTCTATAAATTTTGAATTTTTTAGACGATTCCGGCTTTAACTATCTATTTTGGCTAATGACAATCAGACTGGTGTGTGTAACAACCGACCCTTATTGTGCGTGCTTAACGAACGCTTCTAAAAGTTCTCTCTTAAGAAACGCTGGGCGGGTATGTTATTACACTTAAATATGTTCTTGTTGGGTGCGTAAGCTGTTAATCGTAGCGATTAAAACTAGGAAAATGGCCAAAACCAATACGGTATTTCTGAGCATTGAGTTATCAAAATGCTTGAGTGCGTTCGTCGCAGACGTTGGCGCAGCCATCGCCACTAATGCCCAGACTATTACTCCTGCATAAGCGATGTCTCGACGCTGGATAACCATAAGAGCTGATTCGTAAAGTAAATATTAAGCAGCTAATCGCCTAACCATGAGACG